>CALCTE010000261.1 GCA_937893885.1 uncultured Clostridia bacterium
CGGATGCTCTTACGTCCAAAGCACCACGGAAGATTCCGGGGAATGCAAGCACGTTGTTGATCTGGTTGGGATAGTCAGAGCGTCCCGTTCCGAGAACTGCTGCACCTGCTTTAAGCGCATCTTCGGGGAATATCTCCGGCGTGGGGTTTGCAAGCGGGAAAAGCATAGGATTAGGTGCCATTGTCTTTACCATTTCGGGTGTAACCATACCGGGAGCGGAAAGACCGATAAATACGTCAGCACCGACGATCACATCTTTAAGTGCTCCGGCCTTTTTGCTCTTGTTGGTGATCTTTGCCATAGCGAGCTTCTCGGCGTTGAGCCCTTCCCTTCCCTCGTATATAGCACCGTTTCTATCGCAAAGGATAACATCCTCAAGACCAAATGCTATCAAAAGCTTAGTTACGGCTATAGCTGCGGCACCGGCACCGTTTACAACTGCTTTAAGCGAAGACATTGAACGTCCCGTAAGTCTGCAAGCATTCATCATTGCCGCAAGGCAAACAACCGCTGTACCGTGCTGGTCATCATGGAAAATGGGAATGTCACAGCACTCCTTCAAGCGACGCTCGATCTCAAAGCAACGGGGTGCGGAAATATCCTCAAGGTTAACACCACCGAATGAACCTGCAAGAAGCTTTACTGTATTAACGATCTCGTCAACGTCCTTGGAACGAACACAGAGAGGGAATGCATCAACGTTTCCAAATGTTTTGAAAAGTACGCACTTGCCTTCCATAACAGGCATACCTGCTTCGGGACCGATGTCACCGAGGCCAAGAACTGCCGTACCGTCTGTAATTACCGCCACAAGATTCGATCTTCTCGTATATTTGTATGATAAATCTACATCCTTGCTAATCTGAAGGCAAGGCTCAGCTACACCGGGAGTGTAAGCAACAGAAAGGTCGTCTTTGCTTTCGAGCTTCGCTCTCGATACAACTTCGATTTTTCCATTCCATTCTTCGTGTGCTTTTAATGCTCTTTCTTTGATGTCCATTTTTATAAATCCTCCTAAAATTAATCTTTATTTATTGGTGCATCATATTGCATCGTTTTAACGGGTGTCACAAAAAGATCCTCTGCCTGAACGTAAAATGCGGCGCACTCATAATCATCTGTTGAAAGATCCTCATATACCGTCTTATCTTTCGATACATCGTATATACGAACGCCGTCGTCTCCAACATAAAAATCAATAACTTCAAAATCAATAAGATCTATATTTGAGACCTCAATAAAGAACAGTCTGTAATTTCCCTTGTCGCTACGCTCGTCTATAGTGTAATCAAGCGATTTCCCGTCTCCGAGAAGTTTTATATCGGAGAGATTGAATTCCTTATCCCTAGCAATGCGAAGCATAAACGAAAGTTTGTATTTGCCTTGCGAATAAGCTATACTCTGTGTAGTGTAGTTTTCTCCGATTCTATCAAGCGTACTGTACATAAGTCTTGCATCGACGGTCTGCCCGTCTTTTTGAAGCAAAAACGCAATGGTGTTTGTTGAAAAAATATCTATATCGGAAACCGTGACTCTGCAATACACGTATCCGGTTATAACCTTCGTTTGAATATCGGACGGAGTGTACGTTTTAAACTTATCATCTTCCAATACATATTTATACGGCATTATTACGTTTTTGTCAAGTAGGTCTTTTTCAGGATATTTGACAGTGAACTGCAATTCTTTGGTTTTTTCAAAATAAATAATGTTACTTACGGTATAATTTGTCGTATCGTCTATCTTGTTGCCTCCCAAAGTGTAATCCATTCCTTTGGAAATTGCCGCAGTCGGTATACTGTATACAACGAAATCGTCGGGAGCTTGTTTGTACATCTCAAGTGCCTTTTCGCTCCAAATAAGTTCAGAAGCAAAAGGCTTTTCGTTGTATCTGAATATTCTGATCCCGAAAATGACGAGCAATACCAACATTGGTATAACGGCAAGCCATTCGATAATACGTCTTATATTCGTTTTTTTCTTTTCTTCGTTATTCATAAGGTATCCTTTCATACTTGAAAAACCGGTGAAACTGTGCTATCATATCATCAGTAGGTTGATTCGGAGGATAAAATGGCTTATAATAGTGAAACGTTAAAAAACTGCTCTCTTTTTATAGGACTTTCAAGCGACGAAATAATATCATTGCTTACGTTTTTAAATGCCAAGGAAGTAAGCTACACAAAAAGCGAGACCATAGTACGACCATACGAAAAACAAAGCAAAATGGGTGTAGTTACAAAAGGTACAGTCGTTTCATCAAGAACCGATTCGGAAGGAAATGTAATTATTCTTTCAGTCCTCCACAAAGGAGAAATGTTCGGTCAGGCACTTTCAAATACAGAACTTCTTGCAGACGTTTCCGTAAGTGCGCAGGTCGAAAGCAGTGTTCTTTGGCTTGATGTTAAAAACCTTTTGGTAGCAGAAGATTATACAGTGAAATTCATGCACAACCTAGTGAAAATGCTCTCCGAAAAACTGCTTGACTTCAACTTCCGAATAAACGTTTTGTCTAAAAAAACCATTCGTGAAAAGGTACTTACGTTGCTTTCGAGGCAGAGAGAAAGCGAAATCGTACTCGCATTTAACAGAAACGAGCTTGCGGATTACCTCGGCATAAACAGAGCCGCACTCTCAAGAGAACTATCAAAAATGAAAGATGAAGGGATTATTGATTACAGGTTAAACCGTTTTTATTTAAACACCGATAAAGATAAATAATAGCGCGAAAATCAGCGTTTCCACTGCTGTTATAATGGGAATCGACTTGGCAAAAAGATACTTTTGCGTCTTATGAGCAAAGGTGTGAGAACCGATAACGATGCCGAGTCCGCCGCCTGCAAGTGCAATGTAGAAAAACGTAAATTCGGCAACACGGCGCGCGTTATTTCTTGCGCACTGTTTATCGTAGCGCATAAAGAAATAAGAAAAAATATTTATCAAATAAAGATAGAGTGCTAAAATATTCATTCTTCCAATTCTCCGTATAAAATCTCCCATTCTTCATAATATGAAGCGTTGGTACTTGACAGCTCTTCGATTTCAAGCGAAAGATTTTGCACCTTCATATAATCTGTAGATACCTCTTCGCTTGAAAGAAGCTCATTAATTTCGGCGATCCTTGATTCGTTTTCCTCAATGAGCTTTGTAAGTTTTTCATATCTCGTTCTTTTCTTTAAAAGCTCGGATTTGCGTTTTTTCTCGTTGACGTAACTTTCCTTTCCGTGCCCTTGCTTTGTCTGAGCTTGCATAACACCGCTCTGGGAAGAGTTTTCATAGCTTTCGGCAAAATGTGAATAGTCCATTTTATAATCCGAAACAGAATTATTTTGTATATAAAGTATCCTCGTTGCAAGCTTATTTATAAAATATCTGTCGTGCGATACTGCTAAAATAGTTCCGCTATATTCGGAAAGTGCTTCTTCCAAAACCTCTCTTGTATTTATATCAAGATGATTGGTAGGCTCGTCAAGAATAAGCAGATTCGAAGGCTTAAGTATGAGCTTGGCGAAAGTAAGTCTCGCCTTCTCCCCTCCGGAAAGATCAGCAACTTTTTTGAATACATCGTCTCCGTTAAACAAAAACGAACCCAAAATAGTTCTAATTCTTGTCGTTGAAATCTCCGTATCTGCAGAGTAATATATCTCGTCAAGAACGGTATTATTCGGATCAAGCTCTTGATATTCTTGGTCGTAGTACGCAAGCTCTACTCTGTTTCCGTATATAAATTCACCACAGTCGGCTTTGAGCTTGCCAATCAATATTTTAAGTAGCGTAGATTTTCCCGTTCCGTTGTTGCCTAATATGAAAGCTCTGTCTTTACGTTTTATCAAAAAGCTTACGTCCGAGAACAATTTGTTGTCCCCGAAACTTTTCGAAAGACCCATAAGCTCAAGTACGTCGTTTGCGCATTCAGGAGCGGCAGCAAAGCGAAGCTTCATTTTTTCGGGCTCCTTTTCGGGAGCATCTACAAGCTTCATTCTATCTATCGCTTTTTCGCGGCTTTCAGCAGCGATTATATTTCTTTCTCTGTTCCAACGTCTTTGCTGTTCGATATATGCACGTAAGCGTGCTATTTCTTTTTGCTGATTATCGTAATGTTTTTGAGCGACCTCTTTATCTTTTTCTCTTTGATTAATAAACGACGAATAATTGCCGTTATACATTTTGCCCTTGCCGTTAATTATCTCCAACGTCTTCGTGGTAGTTTTGTCAAGAAAATATCGGTCGTGAGATATTATTAAAACGGTCTTACCGTAATTTGAGATGAATTTTTCAAGCCATGCAAGTGCCTTAAAATCGAGATGGTTCGTAGGCTCATCAAGGATCAAAATATCATAGTTTAAAAGTAAAAGCTTCGTTAAAGCGAGAACCGTCTTCTGTCCACCCGAGAGTTCGCTACAGTTAAGCTCAAACTTGTCCTCTCCGAGTCCGAGTCCTATAAGCGTGCTCCTTGTCCTTGATTTGTATTCAAGTCCGCCGTTTTCAACGAAACGCTCGTAAAGTCTTGTATATTCATCAGCCGCCGATACGTCTCCCGAGTTCATTCTTTCATGTAAAAGCTCAAGCTTCTTTTCAGCTTCCATAAGATCAAAAAATGCCGAAACAGCTTCGCAAAACACAGTGTTGTCAGCGCTAAACTCGGTATGCTGCTGTAAAACACCGATTTTGTAATTTTTAGCAATATAAACGCTACCGCCAAAATCGGATATCTTACCGCTTATTATATTTATAAGTGTTGATTTTCCTGCTCCGTTGACGCCTACTATACCAAGTCTCTCCCCTTCATTCAAAGAGAATGTGACGTCACTTAAAACTGTTTCAACACCGAATGATTTTTCAATATTATCGCAACCTATAGCAATTATGGTACTCACCTCACGATTTATCTTTAATTATAACAAATATTTTACCTATTGTCAAAAGAAAAATTTAATTTCAATAAAAAAGGAGGATTTTAATTGTATTCAGATATTGATGAGTATTACATGAACGAAGCACTTAAATGCGCAAAGAAAGCCTATTCTTTGGGAGAAGCTCCCATAGGTGCCGTAATCGTCCGTGATGGCGTTATTATTGCAAGAGGATATAACAGACGTGAAATTGATAAAAACGCCTTAAAACACGCTGAAATCACAGCTATAGACAGAGCTTGTAAGAAACTTGGCGGTTGGAGACTTCCAAGATGTACGATATATGTAACTCTCGAGCCATGCCCTATGTGTGCGGGAGCGATAATTAACTCAAGAATTGAAAAAGTCGTATTCGGCGCGTTTGATAAAAAAGCCGGCTCGGTAGAAAGCGTTGTACAAATGTTTGATCTTCCGTATAATCATAAGCCTACGGTAAAAAGCGGTGTTCTTGAAAAAGAGTGCTCAAACATTTTGACATCTTTTTTCGCAAAGCTCAGAAAAAGTCATAAATAATTATTTTTAAAGTATATATGTAACAGATAAAAAATTTGAAAGGAACAAATATATGTTCGTATATACCCTAAAAGCATCAACCGTCAAAACCGTTGCACTTGCTCTTTTTTCGATAGCTCTTGTCGCCTGTCTTATTATTTTCTTACCGACCGACGACATATCGACAGTGCCCGTAACGTCAAGTACCGAAACAAGCGGGGACATCAGATTTTTCAAGCTCAAAGATGTCGACGATATGAATGAATTTATCGCATCTTTGGGGTGGACCGTAGAAAAAAATCCCATTGAGATCGTAGACGTAGTTATACCTAACGAATTCAACAACGTATATCTAAAGTATAACGAAATACAAAAACAGCAAAAACTCAACCTGGAAAAATATAAAGGAAAAACCGCAAAGCGTTATACGTACGTTATAACAAATTACCCCGACACGACGCAAACTGTATATTTAAATTTGATAATATATAAAAATAAGATTATCGCAGGCGACGTGTGCTCCGCAGATGTGAACGGATTTATTCACGGTATAAAATATAACGCCGATACAAATAAATAAAACAAATTTAAAGCAGCATTATTTACCCGTTGACAAATTACTCACGACGTGGTATCATTCTAATGTTGCTTTTACTTTGCGGACATGGTGAAATTGGCATACACGATGGATTTAGGTTCCATTGCTTTTAGCGTGCAGGTTCAAGTCCTGTTGTCCGCACCATGTTGAATGTTCATAACGGACGCAAGTCCGTTATGAACATTCCTTTTTATTTTTAGCAAAGTTTGGGGTGTTAGGGAGCACCCTAACAAGTGTGGATATCCATCCGCGATGCTTGTGAGAAAGAAACTATCAGCGATCAATTTCCTAATATTGTTTTAAACTGTTAAATATGATACAATTACATATATCAAATGGTTTGTTAGGAGTGTATATAATGGATATTTCCAAATTAGATATAAATCACATTGAATTATTTGGGCTTGCATACTCTGTAGCAAGAGAGGTTTTTGACGTTGAGCCGATTAAAGCAACCGAGAAAAGCCAAAGAAAGATAAGAAAATGGGTAAACAAAACCTATGTTGATGGCAACAACCTTTCTAAAAAAGTTTTGAACTTTATTGACGATTCTAAGTCCAATTTTGAATTTATCGAATTTTTAGCCGAGTGTTCAAAACACATAGAAGAACACGGCACTTGGAAAAAACAACTTTTTGAGAAGGTGGCAATAAATTTTTCTGAAGATGTAAAGAAAGCTTTTATTCATCTGTTTGAAACAATGCAGTATTGTGAAACAGTTAAAAAACAAGAAGACAAAATTATATTCACCCTTGATGAAACAGATTCATACAAAAGAAAATTAATATTACATACATCTAAAGAAAATTTCATTGACAATTTTGATTTGATTGGATTTAGCGATGCACAAATTGTAAAAGAAGAGAACTGCTATAAACTGATTTGTGTTGCTGAAAATTACGAAACAGAGACATCTGTTCCTATCGGCATCTTTTTCGATCAAGCGACAACCGAAATAGATGTTTACCGTGCCGACCGTAGAGATTTTAATGATAATCCGTGGGAATCCTTAGCGTTTATGGCATCTGATATTTTGGAAAAAGACTATTTGGGCGCGAAGTTTTTCAATCAAAAAGAACAGGATTTAATGCCTCTTTTAAAAGAGTTACGCGCATTATCCGTTTGGGCGCCGCTTTATGATGAAGAAACGCCCGATTTTGAAATTTTAAAACAGTATTTACAGAAACACAATGCAATTCATCTGGTTCCGTTAATTGACAAGGCTGGAAAAAGGGAGAAAGGTAAACTGGTTAATCCTTTGCTTTTTTCTCGTTTAACCAGCAAATTAAACGAGACGAGTTGCGAAAGTTTATGGCGTGAATTGTATGAGCTTGTGGCTGATACACAGGAGGGGTATACTGATAAAATTCTTTCTTACAATCAAACAAAATTAAATAAAATCAGATTGCAAATCGAAAAAAAATTTCACAATTTAGGCTATGAGGGCAGATACCCCACTTTTAGCAAAAAAGGCGCTATCAAAGGCATACGATTGGAAGAAAGTTATAACCAAAGCTACTTTGTTGGTGGAGAAAAGAATGTTGAACATATCATAGAGTGTAGAGAATTTTTTAATTGTGATGAGCTAAATATTCAATTTATATGCGGAACTGCACTTTTGAAGAAAGGAGAAAGCATAACCGATATTTATTCTTGCTGTTTTAATAAAAAAGGCCGTCGGTTATATAAGAAATTTTGTTGGGACGCAGAAGATACTGATGTCTTAGAGCAGTTTATAACAATAGCTACCAAAAAAGCTGAATGCACCAAACTCAACAAAAAAGAAAAGGAACTCCTTGGTAACGGCACAGTCTCTTGGCAATATTTCGTTTCAATGTTTACATTTGCAGGCGGATTATTTGCCGTTTTAATGACAACTGCCACGTTCTTGATATTATGCTTAGTAACCGCAATATTGGATGGGTTTAGTGGCATATTGGATATGATTAAGCAAATGCCTTGGTGGTTATTCTTTGCAATTAGTTTTGTTGGTTTTGGCGGCGCAATGGCGATTGTGGATACAAAAGCAAAAACGAAATAGTTCGATGGTTGGCATATATAATTTAAAGTTTTGATTATTTGTTTTCTCGAATCCGTTAAGAACAACCGCACCAACTTCAGCGTTCATAACATAGTTATGGATGCTGAAGTTTTTATTTTTATAAAAAAAGAATTAAAAAAAGCGCTCATAACAATTTGAGTTATGAACGCTCGTTTTATATTTTAACCTATATTCAATAAATTTATCAATAATAACCAAGCAAGACCGTAATAAGTAATAACAGCGACAAGGTCGTTAAGAGTTGAAATAAGCGGACCCGATGCTACAGCAGGGTCGATTTTAAGTTTTTTTAATGCCAGTGGTATCGTCGTACCGGTAATGCTCGAAAGGAAAACGGATACCAACAAAGCGATTCCCGTACAAGAGGAAATCAAAAAAGCAAATGAAGCTTGTTGTTCCTTAAAAATAATGAGATACAAGCCGACGAAAACGATTGATATCGCTCCTAGGATAAAGCCGTTTGTAAATCCCACTCGTGCTTCTTTGTGTATGAGATAAAGTTTTTGTTTTGCAGTAAGCTCTTCGTCCATCAAAACGCGTATTGTAACGGCAAGTGACTGTGTGCCGACGTTTCCCGCCATACCCAATATAAGTGATTGAAAGCTAACGATAACTGCAAGACTCGATATAACGCCTTCAAACGCACCTACAACGCTCGATACTAGAAGTCCCAATCCAAGCAGTATAATAAGCCACGGCAAACGTTTAACAATACTCTTTTTTAGCGGCTCATGCAGGTCTTCTTCTGCAGAAAGTCCCGCAAGTTTTGCGTAGTCGTCTCCAAGTTCATCATCAACAAGGTCTGTTAAATCCTGTGACGTTAAAACACCTTTAAGTTTATTTTCACGATCAAGCACGGGGATTGAGTCTTCCGAGTAGCCCTTAATACGTTCAATGCAATCTTCGATAAGCTCGTTAGCGTAAACATAAGGATAAGATGTCACAATTATATCCGCAAGTTCTGCGCTTTCACGCGCAATTATAAGATCCTTTAAGTCAATAGCTCCGACAAGAAGACCTTCCCTATCTGTAACGTAAATAGTTGAAATATTATCATTTTCGGCAGCTTGCTCAATTAAGCTTTTCATCGCCTGACGGACGCTGATACCCTCTGAAATACTTACGAAATTGGTAGTCATCTTACTACCGATCTCATCATCATCAAATGAATTGAGCAATGAGAGTTCGCGCTTAGTATCTTCTCTCATCAAATCTATAAGCGTTTTGCGTTCTGACTTATCAAGTCCGCGAAGATATTCCAAAAGCACCGTCGCTTCAAGAAGTGACAGTACCTCTGCTCTTTTTCTTAAATTAATCTCGCCAATATATTCGTTGATGTTTTCAGAATATTCAAAAATACTCGCAAGTTCGTCCGTACTTAAAATGCTATAAAGCTTATTACGCTCATCTTTTTTTAATAGATCCATTGCCGAGGCAATATCGTTTTCGTGGTATGCAAGAATACGCTCTTTTACCAATTTCGGCGTGAGATTACTGCGTAATATATCGACTATCTCGGATTTGTAATCGGGAAGCTGAGTTATTGGAGTATTTTCATTTTGTGTGACTTCTTTTACATTCATTGTCCTTGTCTCCTTTTAGCTGATTTAGAAACGGACAATGTGTATATATTTTACCGAATACGGACGTTTAAGCCGCCGTAGTCATAATATATAGGCACATTGTCTAAACTTCGGCCACAACTGCTACTGTCCATATTCTCACCTTACTTTCTGATTATTTATTCTTTTATTTTGAAAAAGGTATTACACCGCAAGTATCATAAACGTATTTTCCGTTCAAAAGAAGTTTCTTAATAGACCTTTGTAACGACGTGTTTTCATCGTAATCACAAACGTCGCTTCCTTTATTATTCGGAAAAACGTAAGCGTGAACAGAACCTGCGCCGCTTACTATGGGAAAACGTAAAAAACGCGACGAAAACTTACTTAATTTGGATTTTTCTCCGAGTGCATCGTTAATTTCGGGACTCATAAGCCAAGAACAGCAATACAACGCTTTGAAATTATATTCGGGATACGCTTTTATCATCTTATCAACGCCTCTGTTAAATGCGTGCTCTATGTTTTCGGGTGTAAAATCGGAATCCCAAAAAATATGAGTGGAAATCACGTCGTCTCCTGCCTTTAAAACAAGCTCCCACTCGCTCTTTGAAAAAATTTTTCTGGTAGAATCAATATAACGCGCATCAGCAATATTCCCTATATATGAATCACTTGTTTCTTCAAATAGCGTCTCAAAGGAGCCATAAATATCTTCCGCACCCTTACTTCCGAGAGGGACACCACTTTTATGAACATTATATCCGTCTGCAAAAACTGTTATATACTCGCCGCTTGTACGGCTTTTAAGAATATACGGAAAATCACACGGCGTTTTGAAAGTCTGAAAATTTAATCCCGAATCTCCAAGATAAATTATCGTACATTTAGTGAATCTGCTCATCCAGTTGGAAATAACGGGAGAAATTCCGACGATCTTACTTCTGTAGGCTCTCTCTTCGCGAAGATAAATAGCATAAATACTAAGACAAGTTACTGCTTCTTCGTGGCTGAGACCGCGATTTCTGTAATTTTCATAAGTGGATTCAATGCTCGGAAGATGAACCAAAAGCGGAAGCATATTTGATGCGGGCGTATTGACTGAAGGAGGGTATTTTATCTTTAATACCTCATCTATGCTTGCGTCTTTAAAATAAAGGCTTACGGCATCAAGATACGCCTTCCTATATGGGTCATTTTCCAAATCCGCAAATCCATCTTGTACAGCCTCAAAATATTCTGCAAATAAGTTATATTTTTCCTGTAAGCGACAGATCATATCAAGAGTACATAGCTCATCGCTTCTTTCTGTCGGCACGGGAAAATAGCCGTCAGGCAATGACGGGTGTCCGTCAATTTCGAGCTGTTTTGTTAACTCTTCAAAAGTCATCAGTTATCACCGCCGTCTACAGTTTAACCGTTATTATTCCACTGTCACTCAAAATGGGAAACAGATTCTTACCTGCAGCAATATAATGCTCTTTAAAATTAACGCCTATTGCTGTGAATACTCGAATAAGCTCCATAGTCGTGTCTTTATCCATATTGCTCGGAAATACGGAACCGTCGGGATGGTTATGCATTACGACCATTGATGATGCATTTTTCTTAAGTACCAATTCAACCACAGTCCTCGTATCAAATTTGACAGAATTTACGGAACCACTGAAAACTTTACTTGAAAATATGACTCTGTCCAAATTATCAAAAAGATAGATCCAAACAGCTTCGTTCTTTTCGGTTGCGGCATCGCAAACAAGCATACGTAAAAAATCTTCGCTGTTGCCGTAAAGCTTGTTTTCGGTCAATTTGAGCTTTGAATATCTGCTAAAAAGTTGAGGCATCAAGGTTATAAGTGTTGCCGTGTGCTCACTTACACCTTTAACCGCGCAAAGTCTGTCGAAGTCTGCATCAAGCACCTTCTCTAAGCTTCCGAATTCTTGTATTAAACTGTGAGCAATAGGATTTACGTCCTTTACCGGAATGGAGAAAAAGAGCAGAAGCTCCAATACGTTGTGTTGTTCGAAATTTGCAAGACCTTCGTTTAAAAATCTGTTTTTCAGTCTGCTTCTATGTCCTTCGTGAATGTTGTCTTTCATAACTTTTATTCCTTATTTAGTAATGTATTTAATTTGAAGTCATATTTTAAATCATTTGTTAATATTATCTAATGTACAATGTTAACGGAGGAAAAATATGTACGACATTGAAACCCGAATAATCGAAACCGCAGAATATATAGCAAGCACCAAATGTACCGTAAGAGATGCATCAAAGCATTTCGGAATATCAAAATCAACCGTACATAAAGATATGAGCGAGAGGTTGGTAAATGTAAACGCAAATCTGTACGAGGAGATCTCAAAAATACTCAAATATAATAAAAAAGTGCGTCATATAAGAGGTGGAGAAGCCACAAAGAGAAAATATTTGAGCATTAAGGAAACAAATGACGGTAAGTGAGTTTGTCCAATGGATAAGCTCACTTTTTATTAATTTTGTTTAGCGGATTCGAATTCACGGCATTGTACATACTGTCGTCGCTCAAATGCGTATATATCTGTGTTGTGTTTAATTGCTCGTGTCCAAGTATATCCTTAAGCACCCTTACGTCAACCTTGCCGTGCTCATATAAAAGCGTCGCGGCAGTATGGCGAAGCTTATGAGTCGAAAGGCCTCTGCCGTCCAAGTTTGCGTTTTTGAGCGCATTTTTTACTATGTTTTCGACTTGCCGCTTGTTTATTCTTGTTTTTCTTGCTGAGATAAATAAGGCATCTTTGTCAACGATATCAAGCACCAAGCTCCTATAACTTAAATAGTCCTTTAAGGCGATGTTGCAAGCATCGTTTAAATATATTATCCTCTCTTTACTGCCCTTACCGATAACGTTTAAGCAAACGAAGCTATCACTTCCGTCGTCAGATTTTCGTAAATCGGATATATTAAGACCGACAAGCTCGGAAAGTCGCATACCGCAGTTTAAGAATAAAGTCAAAATTGCATAGTCTCTGATCTTGTATTTGCCACTTACGGAATCAAGTAAAGTGATACATTCGTTGAGCTTCAAATATTTCGGTAAACCGTTTTTATATTTCGGAGTGTCGATGCCGACGGTGGGGTTTTCTTCAATATAGTGCTGTTTTATGCATATATACTTGTAAAATTCTTTAATTGAAGATAGCTTTCTTGCAAGCGTTCTCTTGGAATTATTTCTTTTATCGAAGCAATAATTCATATATTCATATATGTTTGAACGCTTGATCTGCTTTACAAATTCAAGATCGCAGTCCCTTATGGATATTTCGGCTTCTTCATAACCTGCACCCATTTTTTGACGCTTAATGTAAGCAAAAAACAGATGAATATCGTTATAATATTGATCGACCGTGCTTTTTGCGCCGCCCGCAATTACGAATTTATAATTTAAAAATTCGTCTAAGATATCACAGGAATTTTTATAGTCCATAGCCTATTCCCTCTTGCTTTCGGCGTTCTTTACGTAATTGATAGCCTCGTACAAGCTTTTTACGGGAACTATTT
>CALCTE010000262.1 GCA_937893885.1 uncultured Clostridia bacterium
AGGTTGTCGATGACTACCGATGTCTGTGGGTCGAGACCCGAGTTGGGCTCGTCGCAGAAGAGATAGCGGGGGTTGAGCACGATGGCGCGGGCTATGGCCACACGCTTCACCATACCACCACTAAGCTCTGAGGGGTAGAGGTGGTCGGCACCCGTGAGGCGTACGCGTTCCAAGCAGAACGACACACGGTCGCGCTTCTCGCCCTCACTCATTGTGGTGAATAGGTCGAGGGGTAGACGTACATTCTCGCGCACGGTTGAGGAGTCTAACAGAGCGCCGCCCTGGAAGATCATGCCTATATCCTTGCGTATATCCTTACGCTGGCGGAAGTTGAGGTCGGTGTAGCATACGTCGTCGAAGAATATCTTGCCACTATCCACGTCGTGTAGTCCCACGAGCGACTTTAGGAGCACGGTCTTACCCGAGCCACTGCGACCAATGATAAGGTTTGTCTTTCCCGACTCGAACTGCACCGAGATATCCTCCAAGATGGTGCGACCATCGAAAGATTTATATATGTGTTCTCCTTTAATCATACTATGTTCGCATTAATTGGGTGATGATAAGGTTCGAAATCATGATAGCAATCGAGCTGATTACCACGGCACGAGTCGATGCACGGCCCACCTCCAACGAGTTGCCTGCGGCATAGTAACCATAGAATGCCGAAATGGAGGTTACGAGAAAGGCAAAGACTGCCATCTTAATCAGCGAGTATGTTATCTCGCCCTTGACAAAGCAGTAGTGCAAGCCCTCGATATACTCCGAAGGCAAAACCACGCCCGTCATCGCTATAACATAGCCTCCGAGCGTTCCGATTATCATAAGAAGGCAAAGGAAAAACGAGAGTCTCGGCTTTGATACGAATATCGCGTGCCCGAGTGTAAGTCCCTTTTTGAAATCGCTGCTTTTCTTTTTATTTGCCGTGTTTTCCTTGGAAACTGTTTCTTCATACTGAGCTTCGCTGTGAGAGATCACGTGGTCGGACTCGACAGCTCCGTCAAAGATACGCACGTGGCGTGTAGCACACTTTTCAAGCTGCTCAAAGTTATGCGTAACTACGATAAGAAGCTTATCCTTTGATACCTCGCGAAGAAGCTCGATTATCTCGTCAGAGGTCGCCGAGTCGAGATTTCCCGTAGGCTCGTCGGCAAGTATTATCGGGCTGTCCTTTGCAAGCGCGCGTGCAATTACCGTCCTCTGCTTCTGACCGCCCGACAGCTTACTTCCCTTTTGCTTTATATGCGAGGTCATTCCCACGCGGTCGAGAAGCTCGAGCGCACGTTTTCTGCGCTCCTTTTTATCCTCAATGTGCATAAGAGAAAGCTCGACGTTTTGAAGAACGGTAAAGCTTTCTATTATGTTATAATCCTGAAAAATGAATGAAATATACTTTTCGCGGTACTCTTCCCACTCCTTCTGGAGATAGTGCGAGGTAGGCTGACCTTCGATAAAAAGCTCACCCTCTTCGTAAGAATCCATACCGCTTATAACGTTCAGAAGCGTCGATTTTCCCGAGCCCGATTTGCCCGTTACGGCAACGAACTCGCCTTTGTCGAACGAAAGATTTACCCCTCTTATTCCGACTGTAACGTTGCCCTCTGAAACGTATATTTTTCCAATATCCTTTAAAGACAGAAGTGCCATATCATTATCCTTTCTTGTTCTTGAAAACCCTTTTGGAAAAAATGGTTTAAAATAACTTACAAGCAACTTGTTTGAACTTTCCCAAAAACTTTGCTGAA
>CALCTE010000263.1 GCA_937893885.1 uncultured Clostridia bacterium
GAGAGACGATGGAATGATAACACCTAATATGCACTATAGAGACCTTAAAGAATCCTATCTGTTCGCCGGTATCGCGCAGAAGGTAAAGAAATATCAGATGGAGCATCCCGAAAAGCATATTTACCGTATGGGCATCGGTGATGTATCTCTGCCTCTTTGTGATGCAGTTATTGCGGCACTTCACGAGGGCGTAGCCGATCAAGCGAACAAGGAGACCTTCCACGGTTATATGCCTGAATGCGGAGCACAGTTTTTGCGTGAGACCGTTGCGGGGCACTACGCTGAGCGTGGCGTGATACTGGATGCCGACGAGGTGTTCGTATCGAGTGGAGCAAGTGATGAGCTGGGAGATATTCTCGATCTCTTTGACAGAAGCAGCTCGGCACTCGTCATTGAACCCGCATATCCCGCCTACGTAGATGCCAATGTGATTGCGGGTAGAGAGATCGTTCATCTTGCATCAGGAAAGGAAGATGGATTTTTACCCGAGCCGAGAGAGGATTTTAAGGCTGATATTCTCTATATTTGCTCGCCCAATAATCCAACAGGTGCAGTGTTTAACAGAAATCAGCTTCAGGCTTGGGTGGACTTTGCCAACGAAAACGGCGCGATCATTCTGTTTGATGCCGCGTATGAGGCATTCATCGAGGATGAAACGCTCCCACACAGTATCTTCGAGCTTGACGGAGCAGAAACATGTGCCATAGAAATCTGCTCACTTTCCAAGACCGCAGGCTTTACCGGAACCCGTCTCGGCTATACCGTGATTCCGAAAGCATTGAATCGTTGCGGTATGAACTTTAATGCAATGTGGGTGCGTAACCGTACCACCAAAACAAACGGTGTTTCTTATATCATTCAAAAGGGCGGTGCTGCTGTATTTACGCCCGAAGGTCAGGCACAGATTAAGGCGAACATTCAAATCTATAAGAACAATGCCAAGGTCTTGATGGAAGCCCTTGATCAGCTCGGCATTTGGTACACGGGCGGTAAGAACGCACCGTACATTTGGTTGAAGTGCCCGAACGGTATGGGAAGTTGGGAGTTTTTCGATTATCTTTTGAACGAGATACAGGTCGTGGGTACGCCGGGAGAAGGCTTTGGTGCTTGCGGAGAGGGATATTTCCGCTTTTCAACCTTTGGTAGTCCCGAGGATACAAAAGAAGCAGCCCGTCGTCTTTGCGAGCTGCTTGGAGGGAAGTGATATTATGAGAGATTATAAGATCGAATTTGAAAAAAGAGTTGAATTTATAAAATCGGTTCTTGCGGAAAGCGGAGCAAAGGGTATCGTCTATGGCAATAGCGGCGGTAAGGACTCCGCACTTGTCGGCATCCTTTGCAAAGCCGCTTGTGATAATACAATCGGAATCATTATGCCGTGTACGTCCAAGCGTAACTATGATGAGGATACTGTAGATGCAATGGCGGTAGCCGAGCAGTACGGTATTGAAACGAGAACGGTAGATCTGACGCCCGTAAAGGAAGCGGAGCTAAAAGCATTGGAGGGAGTAACAACCCCAAACATTGCCGCACTTGCAAATATGGCTCCCCGGCTCCGTATGCTGACACTCTATGCTATCGCCGCAAGCGAAGGCAGACTTGTGGCAGGTACGGGAAACCGTAGTGAAGCCTACGTTGGATATTTCACAAAATGGGGAGATGGTGCTCACGATTTCAATCCGATCTCTGACCTGACCGTAACCGAGATCTATGAATTTCTCCGCTACCTGAATGCTCCAAAACATATCATAGAAAAGGCTCCGTCAGCGGCACTTTTTGACGGTCAGACCGACGAGGGCGAAATGGGTGTGACTTACGCCGAGCTTGATGCGTTTCTTTGCGGTAAAGAAATTCCAAGTGAAAAAAGAAAAATTATTGATAAGCTTCATCATCAAAGCGAGCATAAGAGAAAGGAAATTGCTGTTTACGGCAAATAAGATTATGATAATATGCTTCCTGCAATCTTTCTTCCCATTGCATATGTACCATTATCTGTTTGGGTGATGACACTGTTGGCGTAAATTCAAAAGCGTCGTTTGTTTAAGGCAATCGAC
>CALCTE010000264.1 GCA_937893885.1 uncultured Clostridia bacterium
CCTTTGACGGCACGAACAAAGCAATATTTACGTTCGTTCCTTCCGATAACAGATGCCTTTACGATATACTTAACCGCAGAGGCTATGAGAAGAAGAACTACTTCGTATACTTCTGCATCGAAGGTCTTCCTTCAGATGCGATCCCCGCTCCCGTTCACGGCTACATCGATAACATCACGAGCCTTGACGGAACGAAGCTTCTTGCTTCCAACAAGCCCAGCGCTGACGGTAAGGGCTTATACGACGGCTACTACGTTGAGGTCGAAGACGGCGCGGTTTCCAAGCCCGACGACTACGTAAAGAAGCCCTTCTACGACGTAGAAGCGCTCTCGGCAACCTTGCTTAACGAGAAGGAAATTGAAGTTACGTTCTCCGAACCCGTTAATCTCGTTGGAAGCATATTCAAGGGTATCCGTTACGTTGACGAAAACAACAATCTCCAAAAAGACGGTTCTACTTATCTCCAATTTGAGTTAGATGCAAGATTCAATAACTCAAGAAAAGCCATCTTCAAACTTAAAGATAACAGCACTCTCACGATGGCAGAGATCTTAAGCTTCAAAGGTTATGAAGATAAGGGTTACAAGATTGCAATCTGCATCGAGGGTCTTCCCACATCTCAAATCATAGATCCTATAAAGGGATACGTTGATAACGTACAGACTTACGACGGAAGAGGAATTCTTATCGCTAATAAGGTCTCCGGTCAAGCAAGCGATAAGATATACGACGGTGTATATCTTGAGATTGAGAATCAGGAGAACGCAACCATTGAATTCACGGAAGAAACTCCTCTTCCCGCTCCCGAGATTCCCAAGATTCCTCTCGATCCCGATATCCTCGCTGTTCCCGATGACAGCCTTAAAGTGCTCAGCGCTAAGGTAATCAACTCGACACAAATCAAGTTCACATTCTCCGAGCCCATTGAAACCGTAGGCTTCTACTTCAGAGGTATCCGTTATGTTAACAGAACCCTCGGTTTAAGAACTGACAACGGAAAATATCTCCAGTGGGATTTCGGCACACCCGTAATTGAAGGAAACACCATGACGTTCCAGTGGAACAAAGAGGACATTACCATGGTCGACGTCCTCAACATGAAGGGCTATGAAAACAGTGGCTACTACTTAACGTTCTGCTTTGAAGGTTACACAAACAGCGCAATTCCTTCCTACAAGGTAGGCTACATCGATAACATCAAGAGCACGAAGAGCGGTAAGCTCCTTGGTGCAAACAAGCCCAATCCCGACGGAATCTACGACGGATTTTACGTTGAGCTTACAGGACTTGAAAACCTTTCGATCCGTGGTCCCAAGCCCGGCGAGGTACCGATCAAGAACCGTCCCAACTTTACACTTGTAAGTGCAAAAGTTATTAACCCCTCGCAGATCGAGCTTATCTTCTCCGAGCCCATTAAGCGTCATAGCAACTTCTTCGCGGCTATCCGTTACACAGACAAAGATATGAAGGTACAGCAGGATAAGTCCTTGAAGGAGCCCTACCTCCAGTTCCACGGCTCCGCAACATTCGACGGCACGGAAAGAGTCGTTTGGACATTGAGCAGTTCGTTTACAAAATCGCTTTACGAGATACTCACCTTCAAGGGATACGAAAAGAGCGGATATCAACTCTACTTCTGTCTTGAAGGTCTTCCCAGCAATACTGCCGGAAGTGAACCCGGATACATTGATAACCTCCTGTCTCTTGACGGAAATAAGAAACTCAAGTGTACTCCCGCAAGAGCTGAAAAGGGCGGCGTTTACGACGGACTTTACATCAGGATCCAAAACATAGAGAAGGCAAAGCCCATCGAAGTTCCCGATCTTGAAGGCATCTTCGTTGACCAGATCGAAGCTCTCTCTCCCTACAAACTTGAGCTTATGTTCTCCGAACCTGTATACGTCGTTGGTATGGGTTCATCTGCTACTCAGTTCAACGCACTTAAAGCTGCAGTACGCTACGTTGATC
Source organism: uncultured Clostridia bacterium (assembly GCA_937893885.1). Classification (GTDB taxonomy): domain Bacteria; phylum Bacillota; class Clostridia; order Oscillospirales; family CAG-272; genus CALCTE01. The sequence goes on from CALCTE010000264.1 coordinate 1,969, forward strand.
CCGTAACCTTTGAAGTTGTTAAGTACAACAATTATACGATGGAATTCGGTGCCGACTTCAGCATTCAAGACGGCAGCACAACGGGAACATTTGAGATTCGAAGCAAAGATAAGTCAATTGAGCAACTCTTTAATATGGAAGGATATGAAGACCTTAAGGAGAAAGCTATCCCCGTTCTCTGCCTCGAAGGCACGGAGGATATGAATCTTATCCCGATTGCCTTCCCCGGATACGTTGATAACATTCAAAATGCAGACGGAACGAACTTCCTCACTGCTATGATTGCAGATCAGATGGGCGTATACGATGCATGGATAGCAACCGCAGACGAGATCAAGTTTGAAATCAGAAAGACAGAGATTGAGCAGCTTAAGGAGATTCTTGATACAGATGCTATGACATCAGCAGAGCTCGAAGCTCTCAACGCTATGAACGAAGAAGAACTTAAGGCAACGCTCACAAAGGCTAAAGAATTGCTCGAAGGTCTTAAATCCGGCGAAATGACCGAAGCAGGTGTTAATGCATTTAATGCACTTCTTTCAAAGAACGGCGTTGATAACGCAGAGAAGGTTAAGGCTATGATGTTCACGGTCGGCGAGACCTTCAACATCGGCTTCCCCACACTCTTGAACCTTGACGTAAGCGAGAGAGAATATGCTGCTACCGATAATGTTTACGTTTACAGAGTAAATGCAGACGGCACGGTAACTGAGATCGCACAGAAAGACCTCACGGTCTACGTTGCAGACGAGATCATCACAAGAATTGAGTTTGCTGACAGCGTAATTGGTGATTACTTCGTAACGAACTCTCACCTTGAGCTTCCTCAGCCCTTCAATCCCGCAATCATTGCTTACATAGCAATCGGCGTGATGGCGCTCGCAATCGTTGCACTTGTAATCTTCCTCATCGCTAAAAAGAAGAAAGAGAAGAACGCATAAGTCGCGGCGGTAAAAACTAAATAAAAATTTGGGCGGACCTCGAAAGAGGCCCGCCCGATTTTTTGGGCGCGATCTGTTTTTATTGACAACCGACGCGCGATGATATATAATATATAGGAAAAGAAATGCTTCAAAAGGAGGGATACGTATGGCGTTTTCCGAAAAATTTATACGCAAAAGACTTGAGAAAACTTTAGACCGCACGGAGTCTCTCCCTCTTAATAAACTGCGTCGCGAGCAAGATCTTTTAGGCAAACTGCTTGCTTATACCGAGCGCAAAAAATGTACGGAAAAAGAGCTTTCCTTCCCCACGTTTAAAGCAGCCCTCATATCGCCGGACACCGAAAAATTCGACGGCGTAGTACTGTATCTGCACGGAGGCGGATATACCTGCGGCAGTTTTGAATACGCAAAGGGCTTTGCCAGTGTGATAGCATCCGTATGCGGAGTAAAAGTCTTTGCCCCCGCCTACAGACTTGCACCTGAATATAAGTTTCCCGCAGGGCTTGACGACTGCGAAGAAGCATACGAATATCTTATTATGCAGGGCTACGAGCCACATAAAATAATACTTGCGGGCGAAAGTGCCGGCGGCGGTCTTATTTACTCACTCTGTCTTAAGCTTAAAGAAAAAGGCAGAGTGCTCCCCGCATCTCTGCTTGCAATATCCCCTTGGGTAGACCTTACCCAATCGGGCAAATCCTACGACTATAACTTAAAAAACGATCCAACCTTAACGAAAGAGCGGCTTAACTTTTTTGCAGACGCATATACGAATAATAAAAAAGACCCGCTCGTGTCACCTGTTTTTGCTGACCTTACGGGTATGCCGCCTTCCCTCATCTTTTCGGGCGGCGGAGAAATAATGCTTGATGATGCGCTCACTCTTGCAAGCAAGCTTCGCAAGTCAGGTTGCGACGTAAGTCATCATATTGCAAAGGATATGTGGCACGCATACGTGCTTTACCGCCTTAAAGAATACACAGACGACTATGAGCAAATAAAAGCGTTTTTCGCGCGTTTTTTGAAGCGAAACGAAAATATCGGTGCGGACTGGCTCCGTCTTGACAATGCCGCGAAAATATATCCCGCATCAAAACGCCGCGATTGGACTAACCTCTTCAGGCTGTCCTTTACGTTTCGCGATAATATCGACGAAAAGGTGCTTTACTCGGCGTTGGACGTAACGGTAAAGCGTTTTCCCTCCATAGCCGTAAAGCTCGGTAAAGGGCTTTTCTGGTACTATTTAGAGCGTCTTCCCGGCGCGCCGAAGATATCCAAAGAAAAGTGCTATCCAACCGCAAAAATGACAAGTCGTGACGTTTCCGAATGCGCTTTTCGCGTAATCGCATATAAAAACAGACTTGCCGTCGAATTTTTTCACGCACTTACAGACGGCACGGGCGGTCTTATATTCTTAAAGAGCCTTGCCGCAGAATACGCAGAGCAAAAATACGGAATAAAGATACCCTGTGAAAGCGGCGTCCTTTCAAGGCGCGAAAAGCCTCTTGAAAGTGAAACGGAGGACAGCTTCTTAAAGTACGCCGGCGACGTAAGTGTTGGAAGGCAGGAAGCAACTCCATTCCACAACAAAGGAACCAAAGAGCCCGACGGATATATTAATCTTACCTGCTTTAAGGCACCGCTTGCGAGTGTGAAAGCAGTAGCGAAAAAGCAGGGCGTAAGCATAACGGTAGTTATGTGCGCGCTTATGATGCAAGCGTTTACAAAACTTCAAAAGGAGGCTGTTGCTAATAAAAAGAAGTACAAGCCGATAAAAGTGCTCGTACCCGTAAACCTCCGTAATCTATTTCCGAGCAATACCTTGCGTAATTTTGCGCTTTTTATAACGCCCGAGATAAATCCCAAGATGGGCGACTACAGCTTCGAAGAAATATGCCAGACGGTAAGTCACCAAATTGCCATAGACCTCACGCCAAAGCGTATGAGTGCGAAATTCACCTCTAACGTGCGTTCGGAGCAAAGTTTCATTTTGAAGATAATGCCCTTATTTATCAAAAATATAGCAATGCGAATTGTCTTCTATCTCTTCGGTGAAAACAAATCCTGTATATGTATGTCGAATCTCGGTAAATTAGAACTCCCGGCAGAGCTTATGGATAAAATCGAAAGAGGCGACTTTATACTCGGAAAGCAAGCCGCAACTCCGCACGGATGCGGAATATTGTGCGTCGGCGATACGGTATATATAAATTTCACGCGCACGATAAAAGAGCCAACTCTTGAAAGAGCCTTCCACGAGGCTTTAAAAAACGTCGGAATAGAAGCCGAAATCGAAAGTAACAAACGAAACTAAAGGGAAAGGAGTGCTTATATGTATTGTATAAAATGCGGTGCGAAGCTTGATGACGGCGAAACAAGCTGTCCTTTATGCTTCACACCCGTGTATAATCCCTTAATAGAAACTCCGCAAAAGGAAAGGCTTTATCCCGAATACGTGAAAAAGCAAGAAACGGTAAGCAAATTCGGTGTTCTCTTTATCGTCACGACAGTATTTTTGCTTGCCGCCGCATTAACGCTTATATGTGATATAAGCATCACGGGAAATATGACGTGGTCGGGATATTCCGTTACATCTCTGATGCTTGCTTACATCATTGCGGTTTTACCCGCTTGGTTTACATTCCCGAACCCCGTGATATTCGTACCCTGCGATTTTGCGGCGATAGCGGCGTTTTTATGGTATATCGAATACGCCACGGGCGGTGCATGGTTTTTAACCTTTGCCCTGCCTGTAACGGCGATGCTTCTTTTGGTAGTAGAGCCCGTCATAACCTTACGCAAATACGTAAAACGCGGTGCGCTCTACGTCTACGGCGGTGCGTGCATCGGCTTTGGAGCATATCTTGTCGGCGTTGAGCTTTTTATGAATTACACCTTCGGCATACAAAAATTTCTCGCGTGGTCACAGTATCCGCTTATAGCAATGTTCGTTATAGGAATGATGCTTATAGTTATAGCAATATGTAAACCGATGCGCGAGTCGCTTAAAAAGAAATTTTTTATTTGAATGTTCCACCAACTTGTAAAATCGTTATGAAAATGAAAACAAAAAGAATATTGGCAGGCGTTTTATCTGTTTTTCTTATTGCAACTCCCATTACGGCAAATGCCGAATCGGATAGCTTGTATACTTATACTGTGCAAAATAACGAAGCTATAATAACCGAAGCTTCAGCTTACCTCGAAGGTAACGTGCTTATCCCCTCCTCTTTGGACGGATACGCCGTCACCTCTATCGACGACTATGCTTTTTTCTACTGCGAAAATATTGAAAGCATAACCGTTCCGAAAAGCGTCAAGCGTATCGGTGCATATTCCTTCTACGGCTGCAAAAACATCAAAGAGATAATAATTCCCGACAGCGTCGAATATATCGGCGAAAATGCGTTTTATAATACGGATTATTATAAAAATGAAGAAAATTGGGAAAATGACATTCTCTATATAAAAAATCATTTAATAAAAGCAAAAGACACGCTTTCGGATGCTTGTGAAATAAAGGAAGGCACTTTAACTGTTGCAAACTTTGCTTTTTCTTTTTGCGAAGAACTTAAATCCGTAAGTATTCCCGAAAGCGTTATAGCTATCGGTTACAATGCTTTTTCATATTGTAAAAATCTTCAATCCGTGACATTCCCCGAGAGCGTTACGTATATCGGCGCGGAAGCGTTTAAAAATTGCACGGAGCTTAAGAGTGTAATCTTTCAAAATCCGATTGCCTGGAGTGCTGTCGATTTAGACGGAAACGTTACAAATCTCGCAAGCGAATATCTTGCAAATGCGCAAACCGCAACACAATATCTGATCGATACGTATAAATATTGTTTCCTGTTTCGTACGGTCTTGGACGACGCTCAGGGTGATATCGACGGGGTGGCGGGATTAAACGCAAGTGATGCAATATACCTTTTATACAGCGTTTTCTTTGGCAAAGAACAATATCCACTGAATAAAGACTGTGATTTCAATGATGACGGAAATATCAACGCAGACGATGCTATATACTTGCTCTATCACGTTTTCTTCGGTGCAAATGATTATCCGCTTAATTAAATATTAATAAAAAACGGCGAAG
>CALCTE010000265.1 GCA_937893885.1 uncultured Clostridia bacterium
GACGTATACCACCTTCCCGTCGGAACTTATCACTCTGTACCACTCTTCGCTCTTTCCGACCGCGAAAAGCTCCGTGCCCGCAACGACTGTGCCGTATTTATCCGCGTCCGCGCTCGGTGCGTAGCGAAGGTTTGCGCCGTCGGTGGTCTTTACCGTTTTCGCTATAGCTTCAAAACCGTCACTCACCGCAGTATCCGACGCTTTTGTGTATTCTTCGTATACAAAGCCTATAGTTCTGTCTTCAAGGAACACTCTGCACCAGCCGTCCGCTTTACCTGTACAGACGAGCTCTGTGCCTTTGGCAAGCTCTTTTATTACGTTTGACGCGGTCGAAGCCGCGCTTCTTAAATTAACTGCCGTGGTCGTCACGATAAGCTCGTAGCAAGCATTTGCTTCCACCGTGCCGCCGCCGATGTCCGTATCGTCTCCGTCTTCTACGCCGTCGTCAGCGTAGTCTATATCCTTTTTCGGTGTTCCGAGGTCGGTGACTTCGACGCCGGGGAAGTAGGTGGAAAGTATCGTATCGTAGGTGTATCCCGCTTTTGCGAGGTCTACGGCGCCGTACATACTGATACCGCCTCCGTGTCCGTTGCCCTTGCCGTCAAACTGTATCGTATATTGGCTTGTCGAAAACTGCTTTTCGCCGTTTGCCGTAAGGACGGTAAGCTCCTTGGGGGTGGTGTCGCTTAACGTATACTGCCCGTCTGCCGTTATTATATTCACGTCGGAGCTATTCATCGTGCCCGCAATTTTGCTATCTCCCGTAGCGATGGAGAGCGGGTAGTTATAGCTTATCGAAAAGTACGCGCTCGGGCAATACTTTACGAGCGCGCCTCTGACTTTTGAGGAGGTTTTGACCGTAGCGGTATGTCCTGCCTCGTCCACAAATTCAAGCTCGTATATGTAAACGCCCGAATACTTCGAATACTGCTTGACGTTGAGCGCAACTATCGGGCTTGTCAGCTTGGAAAAGCCGGTGTAGGATTTTGTGCGAAGGTATGCGGCAAGCGTCGTCGGATCGACTACGTTCGACCATACGCCTTGCGGGTGGTTTGGGTGGCTTTCGACTTCGATGGGTATTGTAACGGACGTGAGGTAGGGATAGAGCACGTTTCCGCCCCATATATCTCTTACGTCTTCGGTTACACCGCCGTTTGTGCCGTTATATATGCCCATTATGGGCTTGCCGTCGTAGGTCACTATCTGCCCCGTAGTCGCGGCAAGCGCGGTACGGAAATTTTGATAGTCCCTCGACATTCCCTTATAGTTCTGACAATGCGAGGTAGTGCATACGTCAAAGCCGTATGCGGAATTGTGTCTTGCATCGTAGTGATACGCCGCAAGCGTTCTTATGGTGCAAACGAAGGCTTTAAGCGTCTCCATCGGCCATGAGGGAATTATTTCCCACGGGCAAACGCCCAGTGCGTAGGTTTCAAGGTCAAGTACGTTTATAACTCTTATCTTGCCGCTTACGTTTGCAAATTCCATAACGCCGTCGTAGAGGTTACCGCTCGAAAGCTTCGTGTAATGCGTTTTCGTTTCGGTTTGCATTTGGAGGGCTCTTGTGCCCATATGCACTCCCGACGTGTCGCACTCAAAAAGGATACGCTTTGCGCCGTTATCGTAAAGCACCGTGCCGTTTCCGCTTCCCGCGACGACCGTACTTGCGGGTACGCCCTTGGGGAAGGTCGCATACGAATTCTGTGCCGCTTCCTTAGAAGCGTAAGCACCCATACGTACGCGGAAGGTGCCGCCTATGTACGCGACGTACGCGAGTACGCCTGCGTTTCGTATCTCTTTGACCTGCGCGTAAGCTTTGGCGTAGCTTGTAAATTTATCGCCCGTCTGCAGATGGTAGTTACCGACGGTCTTACTTCCCACGGGTATGTTTTTCTCAACGAGCACTGTGGCACTCGTAAGGCCGGGGAATTCGCCGAGCTTTTTATAGGTGCGCTTGTCGGTCATAATTCCCACGGAAAATCCGTAGTCCGAGGTCATTTGAATGCTCTGTGTCATAGACGAGCCGTAGATAAGCCCTACGCGCACCTGCATATTTTCGTCTATTTTCGCTGCAGCTTCGGCGTTCATAGAGACGATGCCCGAAAACGCAAGCGCGATCATTATGACCGCTAAAACGAGGCACATTATCCTCATTATAAGCTTATTTGATTTCATATTCGCCTCTCACGAGAACGTATGCGCTGTCGCTCGTTACGAGAATTCCGCGACCGTCGCCTATGGGGTTGATGATATAGTGGTCAAGACAAAGCTCCTCGCCTGATGTGAGGTCTTTACCTGCCGTGAGATCGGAAAGTCCGTCGTCGACCGTTACAGCCGTTGCCGTACCGCTTCGAAGGATAAGCTCCATACAGCCTTTCGCAACTACGGTCTGTCCCTTCGTAAGAGATACGAGCGAATACGAAATATCGGCGGTGATGCCGTCTGCTTTAAGGTCTGCGATTATCTCGCTCTTTATCTCGTCATAAAGCTCCGCCTTTAAGTCGTCCTTTATCTCTCCGACAATGTCAAGCGCTTCAAGCTGAGAGGCAAGCTCGTCCTCTATAGTATCCTTTATCGTATCCTTTACGCCCGCGCTTATATCGAGAAATTTCGCGTCGACGTAGCTTTTCGTAACGAGAGGGTCGCTTGCGGAGTCGTAGCCGCCGTTTGCGGCGTAAACTATCGCAGACAGTGCGCAGGTAAGGGATATCGCAAGTAAAAATGCAATAAGCTTCGTTCTTTTCATAGTCTTTCCTTTCTTTTATACTCCGTACATTAAATCCATATAGTTTGGCATGGGCCATTTGTTCTCGGGCATTAGCCGTTCAATATCGTCGCAAGCCTCTCTTATGCTTCTCATCTTCGGCATAACGTAGCTTGAGAAGAAGTAAGCCCTGTCCTCTTTTTCAAGCTCGGCGCTTCTTGGGAGTCTTGTTTCGACTTCGCATACGAGAGCCTTCGCCATTTTAATGAGATTTACGAGATTTTCTATGTCTACTTTTACAAAGGACGCGTCAAGCCCAAGCTTTTCAAGCTTTATAGCTTCTTCGGCAAGCTCGCTAACGTAAGTGTTTGCGGCGGGTAGAATCTGTCGAGATGCAATGTGGCTTACTATCTGCGCTTCTATGTTTACCGTCTTTGAATACGTCTCATAAGCGGTATCAAGGCGCGCGCTTATCTCGGGCTCGGTGAGCACTTTGTTTTTCGTGAGCACCTCGACGTTCTTTTTCTGTTTAAGCGCCGAATACGCGTCTACGGAGCTTTTAAGCTCGGGAAGACCGCGCCTTTTTGCTTCGGCTCTCCACTCGTCCGAGTAGTTATTGCCGCCGTATATTATTCTGCCGTGGTCTCTTATTACTTCGTGAATGATGCTTTGGAGCTCCGCTTCGACCTTGCCCGCCTCTACGCTTTCAAGGCGGTCTGCTATCCACGATAAGCTGTCTGCCACGATAGTGTTTATCACAAAGCTCGGCGTTGCGATGGTCGCGGAGCTTGAACACATACGGAATTCAAATTTGTTACCCGTAAACGCGAAGGGAGATGTTCTGTTTCTGTCGGTGTTTTCCTTGGGAAGATCGGGAAGCGACTTTACGCCGACTTTAATGGACTCTGCGCCGTGGCTGTGGACAGCCTTTTCGTTTGCGATGCCGTTTAAAAGCTCTGCAAGCTCGTCCCCTAAAAACATCGAGATTATCGCGGGAGGGGCTTCACTCATACCCAGACGCTCGTCGTTTCCGGGCGTTGCCGCCGAAAAGCGAAGGAGTTCGGGATATTCGTCAACCGCCTTAATGACGGCACAGATAAACGCAAGGAAGCTTAAATTATCTTCGGGTGTTTTGCCGGGGTTTAGGAGATTTTTGCCCGTATCGGTGCAAAGTGACCAGTTACAGTGCTTACCGCTTCCGTTTACGCCCTCAAAGGGTTTTTCGTGCAAAAGGCAGGCAAGTCCGAGCTTCTTTGCCACGCGGCGCATCGTCTCCATAATGAGTTGGTTATGGTCGCTTGCGACGTTTGCCGACGCGTATACGGGCACGAGCTCGTGCTGTGCGGGAGCGGCTTCGTTATGGCGCATCTTGCTTGCGACGCCGAGCTTCCAAAGCTCGCTGTCAAGCTCTCGCATAAATTCGCCTACGCGCAATCGGAGTCTGCCGAAATAGTGGTCGTCCATCTCCTGCCCCTTGGCGCTTCTTGCACCAAAGAGCGTTCTGCCGCAGATCTTAAGGTCGAGCCTTTTTTCGTACGCATCTCTGTCGACGAGAAAATATTCCTGCTCGGCACCGACGTTCGAAATAACTCTCTTTGTTTTGGTATCGCCCATAAGACGAAGCACGCGCAGGGCTTGCTTGTTTATAACTTCCATAGAGCGAAGAAGCGGCGTCTTGTTGTCAAGCGCCTCGCCGTTATGTGAGAAGAACACGGTCGGTATGCAGAGCGCTCCGTCCTTTATGAAGGCGTATGAGGTGCAGTCCCACGCGGTGTATCCTCTGGCTTCGAACACGTTACGAAGGCCGCCCGATGGGAAGCTGGATGCGTCGGGTTCGCCCTTTATAAGCTCCTTTCCCGAAAATTCGAGTATTATGGAGCCGTCTTTTTTGGGGGTGATGAACGCCTCGTGCTTTTCTGCGGTTATGCCCGTTAGGGGCTGAAACCAATGCGTAAAGTGCGTCGCACCCTTTTCGACTGCCCAATCCTTCATGGCGGAGGCGACCGCGTCCGCTATGGACGAGTCTAAAAGCTCTCCGTTTTCTATTGTCTTTTTCAAAGATTCGTATATATCTTTCGGCAAGGTACTTTGCATTGCCGCGTCGTTATATACGTACTCTCCGTAGTAATCTGTTACTTTTTCCATCATAAAGTGCCTTTCGCAAACATTTTTTCATCTTATTATACTATATATTTCGTTTCTTGACAAGAGCTTTATTATCAAAAGAGAAAAAAAGGAAACCTCCCCGAACGCTTTGTTCGGAGAGGTTGTTTCAAGCGCAAAGTTATCCACAGGTTTGCGCGAAAATAAGGCTGTATCTATGCCTATAACGGCTCTTTCTGTTGATAAGTCTGGGGATAAGCCCCTTCGGTTGTGGATAAATCAGCATTTTTACCCGTCGGCGTTTTCCTTAAATCTCGCTATGGGCGCTCTTTTATGCGCACTGCGACTGTGCATACGGGCGACGATTTCGGCTTTTTCGGCGTCTATTTGCTCACCGTTTATATACGCATCTATCTCGCTGTAGCTGACACCCATATCGTCTTCGTCGGTCTGCCCGTCGAAAAGTCCTGCACTCGGAGCTTTTGTTAAAATGAATTCGGGCGCTTTAAGGTAGCTTAAAAATTCGTATACCTCCGTTACCGTAAGGTCGGAGATAGGGTTAAAATCACAGCCGCCGTCGCCCCACTTTGTAAAATATCCGACGAACATTTCGCTTCTGTTTCCCGTGCCGACGACGAGTCTGTTTTCCGATGCCGCTATGGTGTAAAGCACGGTCATACGAAGGCGCGGTGCGATGTTAACGTCGGAGCTTTTGGTTATCACCTTCGTCGCGCCGAGGGCAGACTTCACAAGAGCCTCTTTAACGGGAGTGAGATCCGCAACGCGCGTTTCTATACCGTAAGCGTCCGCCAGCTTTTTTGCGTCGTCCATATCAAGCTCATAGTTTCTTTTGGAAGTACAGGGCATAACTATACCCACCGTGTTATCGCACGCGGCTTTGCACAGTATCGCCGCAAGCGTGCAGTCCTTGCCGCCACTGTTACCGTAGACGATACCCTCTGCGCCGCTTTTTGCAAGCAGCTCCTTTATAAACGCGACACGGTTATCGAACTCTTCCTTATAATTACGCATATTACACCTTCCCGAAAGCTTGAGAGAATACTTTCGCTTTGCGGCGATAGCACCCTTATAGCTTATAATTTTTTCTTTATCGGACTTGAAATTCCCATGAAAACATTGTACAATAATTTTGAGCATATTAAAATCACCAAAATAGGAGAATTTGACATAACCAGATGAAGTATTTGGAGCTGTATAAGGAGATTCGAAAAAGCATAGAGGACGGCGTTTACGCTTACGGCGAAAAGCTACCGTCAAAGCGCATCACCGCAGATAAATACGGCGTGTCCGTCATAACCGCCGTTCACGCGCTTGAGCTTCTTTTGGACGAAGGCTACGTCGCATCGCGCCAGCGTAGCGGATATTTCGTAATATACAAGGCTGAAAAAACAAGCAAGATACCTGCCTTGCCCGAACCGCAAAGAAAGCATAAGGGCTTTGTCAAGGTCGAGGATTTCCCGTTTTCGTCATTTGCAAAAACTATGCGCCGCGTCATCACGGAATACGGTGAACGTATACTTTCAAAAACGGCGGGATTCGGCAGTATAGAGCTTCGCCAAGAGATATCGCGCTACCTTGCGCGCGCAAAGGGAATGAACGCCCCCGCCGAGCGCATCGTAATAGGCGCGGGCGCGGAGTATCTTTATACGCTTGCAGTGCTTTTCTTCGGCAAAGAAAGCACCTTCGCGATAGAAAACCCGTCGTACGGGCAGATAGAGAAGGTGTACCGCTCCCACGGCGTCGTATGCGATATGCTAAAGCTTGAAAACGACGGCATAAATTCCGAGGCTCTTTCCAAAACGAAGGCGAAAATACTTCACGTAAGCCCCTACCGAAGCTACCCAAGCGGCGCATCTGCGTCGGCGACAAAGCGACTTGAATATATAAGGTGGGTTCAAGGCGGCGACAGGTATATTATAGAGGACGACTTTGAGTCGGAATTTTCGAAAAAGCCTGCAGAGAGCCTATACAGCCTCGCAAACGGAGAAAAGGTTATATACATAAATACGTTCACGAAGACGGTGTCGCCCGCTATGCGTATGGCGTATATGGTGCTTCCCGAAAAGATACTGCCCGAATTCGAAAAAAAGCTCGGCTTTTATTCCTCGACCGTGCCTGCATTTGAGCAGTTCGTTATGGCACAGTTCATAAAAAACGGCGATTTTGAAAGGCATATCAACAAAATTCGCAGAAAATCGAAAAAACCTATTGACAAACAAAAAAACGCATGATATAATCCAAATATAGAATGATTCTAAAAAATTCTAAATTTACAAATTTATGGAGGATACAGAAATGAAAAAATGGAGATGCTTAATTTGCGGAGAGATAGTAGAAAGCGACGTACGTCCCGATAAGTGCCCTCTTTGCAAGGCGCCCGGCGAGAAGTTCGTTGAGGTAGTTGAAGAAGGAATGACTTGGGCGGCAGAACATATCGTCGGCATCGGCAAGAAAGATGCAAGCGAGGAGATAATCGAAGGACTCCGCGCAAACTTTAACGGCGAGTGCATGGAAGTCGGAATGTATCTTGCAATGGCAAGAGTTGCACACAGAGAGGGATATCCCGAGATCGGGCTTTACTGGGAGAAGGCGGCTTACGAGGAAGCTGAACACGCGGCAAAATTCGCAGAGCTTCTCGGCGAAGTCGTAACCGATTCCACGAAGAAGAACCTTGAGATGAGAGTTGAAGCCGAAAACGGCGCTACTGCAGGTAAGTTTGAGCTTGCGAAGATGGCTAAAGCGGCAAACCTCGACGCTATCCACGATACCGTTCACGAAATGGCGCGTGATGAAGCTCGTCACGGAAAGGCATTTGAGGGACTTTTGAACAGATACTTCAAATAAAGTTTACAATGTAGGGCGGGGGCTTGCTCCCGCCGCTTTGTTTTTT
>CALCTE010000266.1 GCA_937893885.1 uncultured Clostridia bacterium
GGCGCGTCTGCTCATGGCCGTACAGGCGTCAACGCTAAAGCAAGTATCGTACTCGCCCTTCTTATCACCTTTGGTGTTGCTCCCTTGGTGAACAGATTTACCGATCAGAAGGTGGATATTGTCAGACTCAAGGCAGATGTGCCGAGAGGTCAGATCATCACCGCAGACCACCTTGAAGTTGTCAACGTCGGTTCCTACAATCTCCCGAACAACGTAATCAAAGACGGTAAAGCCGTTGTCGGTAAATATGCCGCGACAGATCTGTACGCGGGAGATTATCTCTTTGAGTCCAAATTGACTTTGGATAATAAGAGCGCGGACGATGTGCTGCTCGGACTTGATGGAAAGAAGGTCGCTATTTCTGTGAACATTTCCGACTTTGCCGCAGGACTTTCGGATAAGTTGGAGAATGGAGATATTGTGTCGGTCATTATCTATGACAAGGAAAACAATATTTCCTCCACCCCTGCCGCGTTTCAGTATGTAAAGGTCATTACCACAACCACAAATGACGGTATTGATAAGGACGAAATCGTAGAGGGCGGCAAGGCGGCAACTGTGACTCTGCTCGTAACACCCGAGCAGGCAGAGCTTCTTGCAAACTACAACAGCACGACCAACGTGCATTTCTCTCTTGTTTATAGAGGAGACGCAAAGAAAGCCGATGCGTATATCAAAGTGCAGGACGATTACCTTGCGGCAAATCCGATTGTAAATGAGCCTGCGACAGAGGAGGATGCGAACAATGGGTAAATTGATAGCAGTATGGGGTTCGCCGGGTAGCGGTAAGACCACTTTCTCGGTAAAACTCGCGGAAGCTCTTTACAATCGCTCCCGTGGCAAAAGTGCTGTTATCGTTGTGTTTACCGACATTATTACGCCTACTATTCCGGTAGTATTTCCGAATTTTCGTTCGGAAGATGTGTATTCTATTGGTTCGATCCTATCCAAACCCGACTTTTTTGCCGATGACGTTGTTTCCAATATGGTAATGACAAAGGACAGAATGAACCTCGGGTATCTCGGTTACAAGGATAGCGAAAACCACCACAGCTTTCCCGAATATACGGATAAGAAAGCAAAGTATCTCTACGATGTGCTTGTCGGCATTGCGGACTACGTGATCGTGGATTGTATGTCGCTCCCCGACTCCAACTTTCTCACAAGCGTGGCTTTGGAGAACGCGGATCAGATCATTCGTCTTTCCACTCCCGACCTCAAGTGCTTGAGCTTTCAGATGTCGCAGCTTAAAACCTTCGCATCCCGTGGCTATCTCCGCGAAAATGATGTGGCGGTGATGAACATTCCCCGAGAGGAATTTAATCTTGCTGCCGCTGATGCGAGATTGCACCTCGGAAAGATCGCCTTTACGATTCCGTATTGCTCCTCGCTCATCGAACAGTATATGGAGGGAAGTCTGTATGAACCGATGAAAGACAAAAAGTTCATGCAGACGATCAAAGCGATTGCGGAAAGGGTGGTGTAATGTATGGCACAGATCGAATTATCTTCGCTTGTAGGTCTCACACAGAGCTATATTGCGAAGAACTACGCAACAGCACTCATCGACAAGAGCAAGACCGCAGAACTCAAAGCGTATATCGGTAAGTATCTTTATGATACGGGTTATTCGGTAGCAGGGTATGACACCAAAGGATTGGTAGAACGCCTTTTCACCGAAATGGCGGAATACTCTATCCTCACAAAGCACCTTGCAGACCCCGACCTTGAGGAGATCAATATCAACGGTTGGGATGATGTGGCTCTGACGCACCTTGACGGTCGTATTGAGAAAGCAGAGGAGCATTTTTTCTCGCCCCAACACGCCATCGACGTAGTGAAGAAACTGCTTCACCATTCGGGTATGATTATCGACAATGCGGCTCCTATCGCGCAGGGTCATCTTCCCAATAATACCCGTATTACCGCGCTGAAAGAACCCATTGTGGATGCCGACAGAGGTATTGCGGTCTCTATCCGTATGCTTCACCCGGCAAGAGTTGATAGGGAAAACCTTATCGACACCGACTCTCTCACCGACGATATGCTTGCGTTCCTTGAAACCTGCCTTCGTTACGGTGTGTCCTTCGTTGTTGCAGGTAGAACAAGCTCCGGTAAGACAACGCTTCTGAACTCTCTCCTCGGTTCTATCCCCGACAGTAAACGTATCTATACGATTGAAAGCGGTGCGAGAGAGCTTTCCCTTGTCAAGAGAGACGAGCAGGGCAGAGTCATCAATAACGTGGTGCATACGTTGTCTCGCCCCTCGGATAAGGACATCTACGACATTACCCAAGAGGACTTGGTAATGGCAGCCCTCCGTTTTGACCCCGACGTGATCTGCGTAGGTGAGATGAGAGACGCGGAGGCTCATTCCGCAGTAGAAGCAAGCTCCACCGACCACACCGTTGTAACGACCGTTCACGGCGGCGGTGGAAGGTATGCTCATCGCCGTATTGCGTTCCTTTCGCAGAGAAGATTTCCTATCGACATGAAGATCTCAATGCAGCAGGCGGCACTTGCTTTTCCCGTAGTCGTGTTCGCGCACAAGTTAGAGGACAATACCCGTAAGGTAATGGACATTTCCGAGTGCATCGTTCACGATGACGGAGAGCTTGAGTACAGAACGCTCTACCGCTACAAGATCCACAGTAACGAGTACGTGGACGGGGTGTTCCACATCGTCGGAGAGTTCATCCAAGAAAACAGCCCATCGGAGTCTCTGCGCTCCAAACTCTTGCGTGGCGGTATCCCGCAGGAGCTCCTCAAAAGATTTGAAAGAAGGGAGGTAACAACCGTATGACAGCACTCTATATTATCAGCTTTCTTTTGCTCGTCGTTGCGACGATTGCACTTTTGAAGCTGACACCCGAACAGATCAATAAGGATATAAATGAACTGTTCAACAAACAGCAGACCCTCAAAGACCAAGCTTTGACGGCAAGAGGTAAGAAAAAGAAAAACCGTATCTTGCTTGAGCTTGAACGAATGAGACGAGCCTTGCAGGAAACAGGCAAAGAAAAACAGTTCTCGATTGCTTGCGCTGCGGCTCTGCTCCTTATGGTAGCAGGTTGTGTCGTAGCGATTGCCATTGATAATATGTTCCTTATCCCCGTTCTTGCGGTTGCCTTTGCGCTCATTCCTTTTGCCTACCTCACAAAGACGATTGCCATCTATGAGACGCAGGTAAGACAAGAGCTTGAAACGGCGCTTTCTATTATCACTACCTCGTATATCCGTAGCGATAACCTTGTAAGTGCTGTGCAGGAGAACCTTTCCTATCTCAAGCCGCCTATCAAGGGCATCTTTGAAGGATTCCTCGCAGAATCGACCATTATTTCTCCCGACATCCGTCAAGCCATTCATAACCTCAAGGATAAGGTCAAAAACAGTATCTTTGAAGAATGGTGCGACACTCTGATCGCGTGTCAGAACGACAGAACCCTCAAGGACACCTTGATGCCCGTAGTATCCAAGCTGACCGACGTGCGACTTGTCAACAACTCCCTCAAGACAATGCTTTCGGAAACACGCCGCGAGTATTGGATGATGGTCTGTATGGTGGTTGCCAACATCCCGCTTCTGTACTGTATCAACAGAGATTGGTACGATGCGCTGATGAACACAACCTTTGGCAAGGTCGTTCTCGCTATCTGCGGTGTGGTAATCATTATTACCGCGATCCGTATGAACAAGCTGACAAAACCCATTGAATATAAGAGATAAGGAGGAAACGGTATGATTATTTTACAGATTTTCATCGGTCTCTTTGCGGCGGTGGGTATCGGCTGTATTCTTGCGGACTTGATGAAGGTTCCCACGATGAAAGCATCGAAAGCGGCGAACAACCTCGGTAAGAAGGGCGATAAGAAAACGAGTATTATCGAAATCTATCTCAAGGAGTTTGCGACAAAGCTCTCCGAGAAGATCAAGCTCAACGAGTACAAGAAGGCACAGCTTGAAGCCGACCTCAGAACAGCGGGTATGGATATTTCCCCCGAACTGTACGTTTCCAATGCTATCGTCAAAGCGGTTGCTATCGGACTTCTTGCTATCCCTGCGTTTCTCATTTTCAAACTGCTCGGTCTCTTTATTGCCTTTGCCGCCGTTGTTGTGTACTTCTCGGAATCCAAGAAAGTAACCAAGATGATCGCGGCAAAGAGAAAGAAGATCGAGTACGAATTGCCCCGACTTGTCGGCTCTATCGAAAAGACGATGAAGCACCAAAAGGGAGCGATCTATGCTCTTGAAGCCTTTAAGGACACCACTTGCCCCGAACTCAAGGAGGAGCTTGAGATCACCATTGCGGATATGCGCTCGGGTAACGAGGAAGTTGCACTCACAAGACTTGAAAGCCGTGTGGGTAGCACGATGATGAGTGACGTAACAAGAGGTCTGATCGGTGTTGTCCGTGGCGACGATATGGAGGTATATTGGGGAACGACCGCGCTGAAGTTTGCTGACTATCAGCGAGAGCAGCTTAAGGCGCAGGCAAACGCAGTACCTCGCAAGGTGCGTAAGCTCTCAATGGCACTTCTTTTCTGCTTTATCCTTATCTATGTGGCGGTGCTCGGACAGGTGCTCTTGACTTCGATGGGAACGCTCTTTTAAGGAGGTGTAACCGTGTTAAAAACACTCAAAAACAAAAAAGCAGAAGGCTATATCGATGTAGCGGTGAGTCGATCAACTATAACTTTGTTTGGAAGGAATAGGATAAATATGGTTAATAGA
>CALCTE010000267.1 GCA_937893885.1 uncultured Clostridia bacterium
CCGCAAAGCACCTCTACTCTGTCAGAGCCAAAGCCATTTGCCGATAAGTTTTCTCTTGCAATGTCACACGCATTCTGGTCGATATCGACGGCAAGCGCACTTTTTGCACCTAAAAGCATCGACGCTATCGTGAGAATTCCGCTTCCCGAACCCATATCGAGCACCTTTGCACCCTCGGTCTTCTTATCCTGCAAAACCTCAAGGCAAAGCTTTGTGGTCTCGTGCTGTCCCGTGCCGAAACTACTTCCGGGATCGAGCTTGACTATCTTATATTTTTCCTCGTCCTCTTTGGAAACGCTTTCCCAAGAGGGCTTTATGAGGATCTTCTCTCCTATTTTTAAGGGTTTGAAATATTGCTTCCAATTATTCGCCCAGTCGTCCTCTTTTACCTCATCGCTTACGATCTCAAGGCTTCCGTAAAGCTCGCTTTCGCCGTTTTCTATATGCCTTTTGCAAAGCGATTTTATACTTTCAAGTTGTTTTTCACCCTGCTCATTTTCGCAAAGGTAGACCGTCACGGCGCTATCGCAATATCTCTTCTTTAAAAGGTCCTCTTCAACGTAATCCCAGGGAACTCTTTTATCGTTTAAAAACTCCTCGAAGCTCGGCGCATCATCTATTTCAAAACCTGTTATTCCAAGCTCCAAAAGCTCCGCGGGAAGAAGCTCCGTACCCATAGGGGTAGTAGTGATCTTGATTTTTTTGAAGTTCATAATTACCTCTCGCACCCATCGTATTTAAATCATTTTTCTTTAATTCAATATACCTTCTTATTCTACAACTTTTGACAAAATAAATCAAGTGTTTTTGTGTATTTTGCAATATATTTTTTTGTCAAAGAATTGTTGCTATTTACTTTTATATGTGGTAAAATTATCTTGGAATATTATATCGGAGGACTAATTATGAAAGTTGAATTACTCACTCACACCGAAAATCCCGATAAGCTCATTGCAGCTGCCGCAAAGCTTTGCTATGCAAAAAGCGACATAGGAAGCCTTATGGACAATCTTACGGAAGAAAAGATCGATTCGTTTTTGAACACGCTTTCGGGACTTGGACACGAAAGCCCAATCGAGCACGCTTCCTTTACCTTTGGTATAGAGGGCGTATCAAGAGCGCTTCTTGCTCAGATAACCCGCCACCGTATTGCATCTTTTTCCGTACAAAGCCAAAGGTACGTGAGAAAAAGCAATTTCGAGTACATAACGCCTCCCGCTATCGCCGCAAACGAAGAAGCTATGAAGGTGTATCTTGAAGCTATGCAAAAGGACGCCGAGGTCTACGATAAGCTTTGCCAGATACTTACCGAAACAGAGAAAAAACGCCTTATCGAAAGCGGCGTTGACGAGAAGACCGCACAAAAAACGGCGGAAAAGATTGCAAACGAGGACGCTCGTTTCGTGCTCCCCAACTCCTGCGATACGAGAATAATTATGACGATGAACGTCCGCTCTTTATACAATTTCTTCAATTTGCGTTGCTGCAACAGAGCGCAATGGGAGATAAAGGAGCTTGCTTGGCAGATGCTTAAGCTCTGCAGAGAAGTTTCCCCCCTTCTTTTTGCAAAAGCAGGTCCCTCTTGCGTAAAGGGCGCTTGCAGAGAAGGCAAGATGTCCTGCGGTAAAATGACAGAGATAAGAGAAAGGTCGGCAACATTAAATGCAAAATAAGATAATAGTCCTTGAAGGACTCGACGCCTCAGGGAAAGGCACGCAGTCAAGAATGCTTGCGGAAAAGCTTAAAGCCGACGGAAGAACCTTCCATACATTCGATTTTCCCCGGTATGAAAAAGATAGCTCAAGTGCCGTAAAAATCTATCTTTCGGGTGCTCTCGGAACACGTCCCGAGGATACGAACGCCTACGCCGCCTCCGCTTTCTATGCCGTTGACAGATATATTTCTTACAAGACCGAATGGCGTGAATTTTACGAAAACGGCGACATAATACTGCTTGACCGTTACACGAGCGCAAACGCCTTACACCAAATGTCTAAAATGGACAAGTCCGGTTGGACAGATTTTGCAAAGTGGCTTTACGATTTCGAATTCGGAAAGCTCGGTATTCCGAAGCCTGCATCAACTTTGTTTCTCGATATGCACCCCGACATCGCAATAGAGCTTATGAACAAGCGCACGGAAAATACGGGGCGCGCACAAGACATACACGAAAAAGACCACAGCCATCTCTACAAAAGCTACGAAGCGGCACAATTTGCGTGCGAGCTTCTGGGGTGGAAGCGCATCGTTTGCTTTGAAAACGGCAAACCTCGCTCGGTAGAGGATATATTCGCCGACATTTACAATTCTGTTAAAGATATAGTTGAAGGATAAATTTATGACAAATTACGCAAATAAGCTTTCCGAGCAATTCGGAAAAAGCGAAGCACACATTTCTAACATAATAGCTCTCGTGGACGAGGGCAACACCATTCCCTTTATCGCAAGATACCGTAAAGAAATGCACGGTTCAATGGACGATCAGCTCATAAGAGAAATTGTCGAAAGGCTTAGCTATCTTCGCAGCCTTGATACAAGAAGAGAGGAAATAAGAAGCGCGATAGACGCTCTCGGAAAGCTCACCGACGAGATAAACGAAGCACTCGACAAGGCGCAAATTCTTTCGGAGATAGAGGATATCTACCGACCCTATAAGCAGAAGAGAAAGACAAGAGCCTCCGTCGCAAGAGAAAAGGGGCTTGAGCCCCTTGCATTCACAATATACGAGCAGGAAACAGACGTAACACCCATAGAGCTTGCAAAGGAATATATAAGCGAAGAACTTGGCGTTGAAAGCGCCGAAGATGCTTTACAGGGCGCGCTTGACATAATCGCTGAAAACATCTCTGACGACGCCGAATGCAGAAAGCGCATAAGAAACCTCATAAGGCTCAACGGTAATTTAGTTTCCGAAGCCGTAGACAAGGAAAAAGAAAGCGTATACACGAATTACTACGACTACAAAGAGCCGATAAGTAAGGTAGCTCATCACCGCGTACTTGCCTTGAACAGAGGTGAAGACGAGGAGTTTTTGAAGGTCAAGATCGAAGTAAATAACGTAAAACAGCTTACGGTTATAAAGTCGCTTCACGTAAAGGGCTCAAATCCCTGCTCTGAAGCAGTGTTCGCCGCAGGCTGTGACGCGTACGACAGACTTATATTCCCTTCGGTCGAAAGAGAGATACGTAACGAGCTTACCGACGCCGCTTCCGAGCAGGCTATTGCCTTATTCGGAACGAATCTCCGTCAGCTTCTCATGCAGCCTCCCGTAAAAGGCAAAGTAGCAATAGGTCTTGACCCCGGCTACAGAACAGGTTGTAAGCTTGCCGTCATTGACCCCACAGGCAGAGTGTTAGATACTGCGGTCATCTACCCCACTCACTCCAAAGAGCAAATAGAAAAATCAAAGACCGTTCTTGCAGATAAAATTAAAAAATACGGCGTACAGATAATCGCTATCGGTAACGGTACGGCATCGAAAGAAACCGAGATATTCACAGCCGAGGTAATAAAGCAATTCGACGGCAGCGTAGCCTATATGGTCGTAAGCGAAGCGGGTGCTTCGGTCTATTCCGCATCAAAGCTTGCTGCGGCAGAAATGCCCGAATTCGACCTCACCTTGCGAAGCGCCGTATCTATCGCAAGACGCTTGCAAGACCCTCTCGCAGAGCTTGTAAAAATTGATCCTAAGGCTATCGGCGTAGGTCAGTATCAGCACGATATGCCCCCGAAAAGACTCTCGGAAACTCTCGACGGTGTAGTTGAAAGCTGTGTTAACTCCGTAGGTGCAGACCTTAATACCGCTTCCGCGTCGCTTCTTGAGCATATCGCAGGACTTTCTGCGGTAACGAGTAAAAATATCGTCGCTTACAGAGAGGAAAACGGTGCATTTAAGTCAAGAGCAGAGCTTAAAAAGGTAGCAAAAATCGGCCCGAAGGCTTACGAGCAATGCGCGGGATTCCTACGAGTAACGGAAAGTAAAGAGCCCCTTGATGCGACATCCGTTCATCCCGAATCCTATGCCGCCGCAGAAAAGCTTCTTGAAATTTGCGGATATACGAAGAAAGACGTAAAAGAGGGAACTTTGGGTGAGCTTGAAACGAGAGTGGCAGCGAAGGGCGTAGACACAGTTGCTTCCGAGATAGGCATCGGCGTTCCGACGCTTACCGATATAGTAAAGGAGCTTATAAAGCCCGGCCGCGATATAAGAGACGAGCTTCCTCCCCCTATGCTCCGCACGGACGTACTCGGAATAGACGACCTTAAAGAAGGTATGGTGATGAAGGGTACCGTAAGAAACGTCATCGACTTCGGCGCATTCGTTGATATCGGCGTCCACCAAGACGGACTCGTACACGTTTCGCAGATATGCAATAAATTTATTAAGCACCCTTCCGAAATGCTTAAAGTCGGCGACGTTGTAAACGTAAAGGTTGTTCGTCTTGTTCCTTTCGGTGCATTTGTTGAACTTATTCCCGGAATCGACGGTCTTATTCACATTTCCCAGATTGCTAACAAGAGAATCGGCAAGCCCGAGGATGTTCTCACTGTTGGCGAAATGGTAGATGCTAAGATTACAGAAATTAAGTGGGATGAAAAGAAGATTGGTCTTTCCATCCGTGAACTTCTCGCTCCCGAAACTCCCGCTGAAGAAGTAGCAGAAGAAGCTCCTGTAGAAGAAACTGCAGAAGTAACAGAGGAAGCAGTAGAAGAAGCTCCCGAAGCAACAGAAG
>CALCTE010000268.1 GCA_937893885.1 uncultured Clostridia bacterium
GGAAGCCGAAGGAACGTTCTTTGTCCTGCCGCAGACGGAGCTGGACGAATTCTTCCGCTGCACGGTTGACCGACCGAATCTCGTGCCGGACCGGGCATATCCGGACGACGAGGGGTATGAGGAACAGGACTGGTCGAAGCTGCAGCCCGGACAGGTGCCGATCGCGCAAAACGACTGGTTCGTGTGGGCGGTGCTCACACAGGCGGTTCAGAGGGAGGACGGTTCGGTCACGCTGTACGGATATACCGGATTCGACGACAGTTTCTGGAACGCGATCGTTCTGCGCGTCGTTCCCGCGGACGGCTTTCTCGGCTGGCGGATTGTCAGCACGGAGGTCTGCGGTCCGACCGATCGGCAGTACGATTCTTCGATCGTCTTCGTGCCCGCCGCGTAATCCATTCGATCAAAAGACAGCGAAGCGACCCGGAAAACCGGGTCGCTTCTTCGTATGTAAGGGGGAGGACAGAGGATAGGGATTATTCTTTCGGAGTGTTGTTCTGCGCTTCCCGGGCTTTCTGCGCCTTTTCGCGGCGTTTGCGCGCGCTGCGCTTTGCGCCTTTCACGATGAGCACGATGATCAGCGCCTGCAGACCGAAGAACGCGAGGATCACGATGAGCTCCGGCGCGGAACCGAACAGCCATGCGCCGAGGTTGCGGAAGAATTCGCCGACGTTCTCAAGGCTCTCCTTGAACCGGCGGGAGACCTCCTGCCCGAAGGTTTCCTTCTCGACCGGCGTTTCCTTCTCGACTTCGTTGATGTTGAGCGAAACCGTGGACAGCGCGATCTGATCGTCATAGGTGCGCAGGATCGCCTCGTACGATTCGATCTCGTAGCGCACCTGGGTCAGGCGGTCCTGCACGGTGATGATGTCCTCAACGGTCTCCGCCTTGGCAAGGATCTCCAAAAGCGCCTGCTGTTCGACGCGCAGAGATTCGAGGTGCTTTTCGGAATCGACGTAGTTCGTCGTGACGTCGCGGAGACTCGTGTTGACCGAGGTGACGTTGCCGAGACCGGACACCGCGTTCAGAAACTCGTCGAGACGGTCTGCCGAAACGCGGATCGTGTAGTGCGCGTAGCGAAGCTGCTGTCCGTTGCGGTAGCCGCGGTTTCCGATGCTGCTCGATTCGATATAGCCGCCGAAGCCGGAGAGCGCGATGATTCTGCCGCCGATTTCCTTGGCATATTCAGCTATCTTTTGTACGGCATACCCTTTTCCAATACTGCCCACATCAATTGACATATTTACATTTGGTAAATAAACCGTCCCTGCTTCCACATCAATTACAATTTGATGAATATCACAATATTTTGCTGCCTCCTGCAAATCTTCTATTGGAGGAAGTTCTGCTGTCTGTGGATTATTTAAACCCTCATCACGATAGTCATGCCAAATTTCTAACACACTTCCCATTGCAATATTCATCTGTCCATTTGTCTTCTCATACATTTCTTTGCTAAAAAGCAATAAATCTATAATCTCCTGACTTACCTCAACCGGTTCTATTCCGGCATGGTCATTAATCGTTTTGATATTATTTATTCCTTCGTATTCATTATAAATATCATATAGCTTGTGATAATATTCTAACTTTTCTTTGATAAGTGTCACCTGTTCTGTAAATGCCTCTTCACTGGTACTATATCCAACAATGTCGGTTTTCGTATCAAACACATCTAAAAAGCTTGCCTGATAACGTGCCAGTTCCTGTTCCTGTTGTTTTTGTCCAAACACAACCACCAGTATCAATACCAGAAAAAATAAAATACCAAACACACCTATTTTTTTATTCTTGTCCATAAATTTCCTCTATCATTTCCGTTAAATTTTCTTACGAAGTTCTCAAACCACCTTATTTAACACGTTTCTAATATAGCATACTTCTTTTTACTTGTTAACTATTTTCTGTTACCATTTCATAACTGTTCAGCCCTCCATAGTTACAGTTCGTAAATCTAAAAACACCGCTTGGAACTTAAAATACAAATCCAAGCGGTGTTCTTCACCCTTCCATATGTAAATATTTTTCTTTTGTTGCCAATCCTCCTCGAATATGGCGCTCTGACTTGTTCACATCCAATACTTTCCGCACTTCTGATGCCAGACCGGAATTTACCTGCGCTAACCTCTCTGTCACATCCTTATGCACTGTGGACTTTGAAATTCCAAAGTGCTTCGCTGCCTGTCTGACCGTTGTATTGTTGTCAATTATATAGCGCGCAATCTCCATCGCACGTTCCTCGATATACCCTTTCAAAAAATCCCCTGCCAATGCTTGTTTTTACATTGTATGCAGGAGATTTTAAGATATGACTTCATTCATCTGACCGAATTAACTAAATTCAAAATCTTATCTTCCATTCTACCTTTTTCTTATATGATACTTTTCATTAATCTCTGCAATCTTTTTCAAATCACACTTCGGTCGACGGTCATATGTCAGCAGTCCATTCATTTCCTGCTCCACATCAGTTAACTGCGTATAACAATATCCACACAAATCTGCCGAAGCCCGTACTACATCCACAATTCGTTCATAATCAGCTAAAAATTCCTCTTCGCTTCCTGCAGATGTATATCCCCATGCATCTTCACCTGCCAATTCAAAACCAATTCCGCCAAATAATCCACTGCACCAAAATGCAGCAATACTCTTTCTCCTGCTGCTCTATCTACTTGAAAAGATTTTTTATACCATAAAATCTCATGATTTTTCTTATCCGATACTCCGCTTAACTTACACTGATATGCAAATGGCACCTGTATCTGCATCTCAAATTCCTCCTTATTACTTTAACCCCATTTCATCTGATTTTATTGTACAAAAAAACAGACGTTTCCGCAATTATAGAAACGTCTGTTAGATTCATTATTAACATTTACACAGTAACGATTAGTTAATGCTCTGGGTTTCTGTTTCGATTGTAAAAATCATTTCAATAACATCTGCTGAATCATATGGTACCATTGTAACTTCGATTTCGTTATCGATTAATAAAACAAGACCACCTTCTAATTCTTCTACTACAGCAATTGTTGCTTTAAGTTCACCATCTGTATCAACGATTGTAAAGCTGCCATCTTCGTTTTCTACTGTGTCACCCACACAAACAAGATGCTCTGTTGCATCAGCCGATAAATATACTAATCCTGCTGAAACAACATCTTCATCGCTGATAAAGTAATATGTATTTTCCTCTTCATCTGCTCCAGCATAACCGATTGTAAAAACAGAAGCCATATCTTCTATTGTAATATCACTGCCTGTTTCTTCCCCATCTACTAATGCATTTACCTCATCAACAAACTTATAACCCTTTGCAATTGTATCTTTCACCTGAACCATAACTTCTTCTGTTAAAAGTTCTGGGTCTCCAAAACACTCATCTAAAGAAATAAGTGCATCTGCAACTTCGTTCATTGTGTTAACAATTTCTTCCTGCTCTAAAAGAGATGGTGTATTGTTTACACGATCTGCTGCTGCATCATAAGCTTCACACAAATCTATATATTCCTGTGCTAATGCTGCCTGTTCCTCTGAAAATACCGGACCTTCTGTATCCGCTGCATCATTCTGTTCCTGTTCTGCTGCTGCATTATTATTTGCTGCGCCTTCATCTTCGCCGCCTCCGCAAGCGATGAGAGACATTGACATTGCTGCCATCATTAAAATAGCTAATAATTTCTTTTTCATTTTTGCCTCCATATAGAATTTATTATGCACTATTGCATATGTTCTGTACTTTAGCAAATTTTTTCACTTATGACACACCTTATGTACGAATCGTACTTTTTTAAGTTCCAAAAGTTCAAATTCCGCAATCCAATTTAATTTTTCCCGATTTTCCCTAAAATCTCCTGACAAATCTCTTCGCTGCTCTTATCATCTGTTGCTACAACAACATCTGCTGCCCCTTCATAACAGGCTCTGCGCTTTTCCATCAACCCTGTAATGTACTCTACGTTCATATTTCCATTTAGAATTGGACGGTCTGTACTATATTTTACTCGTTCTAAAATGGTCTCCGGTTTCGCCGTTAATAATACAATCACACCTGACTGCTTCATCATGTTACGGTTTTCTTCTCTTAAAACTGCGCCGCCGCCACAGGAAACTACCACGCCATCCTGTTCTTGTAACCGTTTTACTAAATCCGTTTCGATATCTCTAAAATATGCTTCGCCCTTTTCCTTAAAAATGGTAGGGATATCGTTGCCATACGCTTTTACAATTTCGTCGTCTGTATCGATAAATTTCTTGCCTGTTTTTTCTGCTAAAAGCTTGCCTATTGTGGTTTTACCACTTGCAGGCATACCGATTAGGACAATGTTGTCCTTTTCCTTAATTACATCATTGTAAATCTTGTCGCATAGGGATTTGTCAACCTTAGAGTCCATAAAATGCTCATATGCGTAAACCGCCTGTGCGCCAAGCATATATAAGCCACCCTCAGCCTTGATTCCCATTTCCTTAGCCCTTGAAACTAAGGTTGTTCTGATTGGATTATAAACAACATCAATAAGCGCAGTAACACGTGGAAATTTAGCAAGGTCAATTGGACATCCCTCGTTTTTTGGATACATTCCAACCGGTGAGGTATTAAAAATAACGTCTACGTCTGTATGATTTTTATAAACCTCATCGTAGCTAAATGCGCCTGCCACCTCAACGTTTGAAACAAAGATGATTTCCTTAGCGCCCATATCAGTTACAACTGCGTTTGCAGTCTTCGAGGTGCCACCTGTGCCGATGATAAG
>CALCTE010000269.1 GCA_937893885.1 uncultured Clostridia bacterium
GGATATGAGCCGTGCACGATCGACGTAATTAAGTCCTACAAGCCCGAAACCAAGAGTCTTACGTCAGGGCAGGTGCTTCACTGTCCGTATGAGTTTGAGAAAGCAAAGCTTGTTATCCGTGAAATGGCAGACCTTCTTTCGCTTGATCTTGTGGAAAAGGGACTTGTAACCAATCAGGTGGTTATTACCGTTGGATACGATATTGAAAACCTGACAGACCCGGAGCGAAGCAAGCTTTATAAAGGCGAGGTCACAACCGACCATTACGGCAGAAAAACGCCCAAGCATTCACTGGGAACGGCAAACTTTGCGTACACTTCCTCTACTAAGCGTATAGTTCAGGAGGTGTCCGACCTCTTTGATAAGATCGTAAACCCCGACCTGCTTATTCGAAGAATGAATATTTCGGTCAACCGTCTGATTACCGAGGGAGAGGTAAAGGAAGAAGCGTCGGGCAGCGAGCAGCTTAGCATCTTCGTCGATTACGAGGAAGAGGAGCGCAAGAGAGCCGAAGAGAAAGCGACTCTCGAAAAAGAAAAGCAGATGCAGACCGCCATCATAGACATCAAGAAGAGATACGGCAAGAACGCGATCCTCAAGGGAATGAATCTTGAAGAGGGCGCAACAGCTAAGGACCGTAATTCTCAGATCGGCGGACATAAGGCGTAGAGGAAATTGAGGATATTATTATGGACGAAAGATTAGAAAAGCAGCTTGCCTTCTCGCTTGAGATAGACAAGGTAAAGAATATATTCCGCCAAACGCATTTATCCGGTCACGGAAGACGGGAGAACGATGCCGAGCATTCTTGGCACATGGCGGTAATGGCGTATCTTCTTCGCGAATATGCCAACGAGCAGGTAGACATCAGCCGAGTAATGCTGATGTGTCTGATACATGATATCGTTGAGATCGATGCAGGTGACACGTATGCCTACGACTCCGATAGCCAAGTCACCCAAAAGGAAAGGGAGGACCGAGCAAAGGAGCGCATCTTTGCTCTCTTGCCGGAGGACCAAAAGAGAGAGCTTATATCTCTTTTTGACGAGTTTGAGGCAAATGAAACACCGGAGGCAAAGTACGCTCACTCGCTTGACAACGTGCAGCCCTTGATGCTAAACAATAGCAACGGCGGCGCAGATTGGAGAGAGCACGGCGTGTCAGCAGAGCAGGTCTACCGTAGACATTCGAAAACCCGTCCCGGCTCGGAGAAGCTTTACAAGATCTCGGACGCTATCCTGCAAGCAAACATTGAAAAGGGAAATATTAAAAGATAAAAACACAACATACATAGGAGAAATGTTATGTCAAAAATTCTGATTGTCGTGGATATGCAAAACGACTTCATCGACGGTGCATTGGGCACAAAGGAAGCGGTTGCAATCGTTCCATACGTCAAAGACGTTATCGAGAGCTTTGACGGTAAGGTGTATTTTACGAGAGACACGCATTTTGAAAACTATATGGAAACACAAGAGGGGGCAAACCTTCCCGTTCCGCACTGTATCAATGGCACGGACGGATGGCAGATCAGAGCCGAACTTGACGCGCTTCGCAAGACCGAGGCAATCGATAAGCTGACCTTCGGCTCAACTGCACTCGTCGATGTGCTGAAGGCCGAAAAGGATATTGAGAGCATTACGTTTGTCGGACTTTGCACCGATATTTGCGTCATTTCCAATGCCATGATGGTCAAGGCCTTTATGCCGGAGGTGGAAGTGGCGGTGGATGCAAAGTGCTGCGCCGGCGTGACGCCGGAGAGCCACAAAAATG
>CALCTE010000270.1 GCA_937893885.1 uncultured Clostridia bacterium
CTTGTCAATTTTCCTGACAAGCACTGCATTTGTGTCCACAAAAGCAAAATACGGCATACCTCTTTCGAAATATGCCGTATTTTTGAAAACTGTCCTTTAGGGTACAGCTCTATTGCCTTCCGATTTTTTATGCTTATTTATAAAGCCCTATCGCTTTATACAACGCCTTATAATAATCGTTTATAATTATCTTTTGGCTGTATTCTATCCTCTTTTTGAGGATATTTCTGTTATTCTTTACGTGGTCCTCGGGCGCGGGGTTATTTTCGTCAAAGAGCGTGAACTTACCGTTTGCGAGATTATATTTACCGTAATCGGAGATCCAGCTCTGGTTGGAGCTCGTCATAGCAAGAGCGGGGGAATCGGAGAGAATATCCGTGCCCGCGAGAAGACGGGAGTCGTATTCAGCACCCATAAGGTTAAGCACTGTGGGAAGAATATCGTAGCTTGAGCAGGGCTTCGTAACCCGAACGGGTCTTTCCATAGAGGGAGAATATATGATAAGCGCATTTCTGAACTGCTCAAAAATAGTATCCGTCGTTTGACCGTAGAGCTTGTCAAGCTGCGCCTTCGATACGCCAGTGTTGGGTACGAGCGTATAGGGCCAATGGTCAGGCGCCATAATGATTACCGTATCGTCCGCAATACCCGCTTCTTCGAGCTTTTCAAGAAGCGTCGTTACGGCATATTCAAGCTCCATGCTTTGTGCGAGGTATACCTTAATGGGCTCGCAGAAGTCGAGATTTTCAACGAGGTGCTTGTTTCTCTTTGCTATGGTATTCCAGCCCATATTATATGCGCCGTGTCCGCTTATAGTCATATAGTTTGCAACGAAGGGAGTGGAATCCTTGTAGCTGTCGAAGGAAGCTATTACCATATCGTTGTCGGATTCAAATCCGCTCAAAGTGGTCATATCCAGTCCGTGATTTATCCAGCTGTAATCGTAACCCCAAGCCGCGTGTGCCTTTTCGCGCTCGTACATATTGTTGTCGTTGTTATGGAAGGATTTTGCCGTATAGCCGTATTGCTTCATTATGTTTCCGAGCGTGAAGGGCAGATACGTACCTTTTTTTGCACTGACTTCCATACAGTGACCGCCGAGCGATGCCGAGCGCAGTGCGGCAAGGCCCGTGTTCATACTGAACTCGCCGCCGCCCGTAGACGCCGCCCATTCGGTGACGTAGAAGTTTTCGAAAACGAAGCCTTCCGTGTACATCTTATAAAGCGTGGGCGTTCTTTCCTTGTCAATTATTACGTGCGAGAAGCTTTCGCAGCAGAGAGTGACTATATTTTTGCCTTCAAAAAGACCTGTGTATTTGTTTTTCTTCGTCGCGGGCAAGGACGCAAAGTATTCATGCATTTCCTTGATAGCCTTACTTGATTCGTTTGCTATAAGCTTATCGAAGTCGATAGCGTCCATTACGTTATATCCGTATTCGAGCGTGTTTTTGTCTATAACGTTAAACGCATATTTAAACGTGAGCGTCGACGCATCACCCTTATAGCCTTCGGGAAGCTCAACCACAACCTTTTGGTGTGTGCCGTCTGAAAGAGCAAGGAAAGCGTGATAGCTGATGTTCGTGCCGTCCTTTACAGAATAAAGCTCCAAGTTTTCTACGGAACATTCGAGCTTTTCGCCCTTTCCGACCACCTCGTTATATTGCGCTTCTTCAATGAGTATCGGACTTACGTCATAGTCGATTTTATCGTATTCGGGCGTTATCGTATCGTGTAACACCTCGTTTTCCTCGGGCTCGGCAACTGATCCCGAGGAGTAATCGGGCTGCGAGCCGGGTACGTATATGGGGCCGTCATCGCCGCTTTCTGCGGGAACTGCGCCGAAGGTGTATTTAAGGTCGAGTCTTGCGGTGGTGAGCATACCGAAACGGTCGCAGACCATATCCTGCAGGTAGGATTCTTCGTAGAAATACTTATCTCCAAGGTCGTCTTCGCTTGCTTTATGACCGAGCATAACGCCGACTGTAACCGATTGCACTAAAAGCGCGAGAGCTACGAGGACTATCTTTGCCGCAAGGGTAGTCTTGACGGGGCGAAGGAAGCTTTTTTTAAAAATTATTACGAGCGCTACGGGAATAAAGAATATCAAAATGTAGAAGAAATTCGCAAATATTCCTTTGAAGATATTGACAATGAAATCTTTGTTAAATACCTGCTCTGCGTTTCCGACGTCGGTAAATGTCATAAGATATCCGAAAAATTTCGAATACACGAGCTGTGTACTGAAATATAAGGATAAGAAGACGTTTATTATAAGTAAGATCACAAAGTTTATCTTCGAATTTTTAAAGAAGGTGCAAAGCGCAGTAATAATGAGCGCAAAGGGGATAGCGAAAAAGAAATAGTACGCCGTGTAAGGAGAGACAAGGGGCTCCTTCGTCGCAAGCTTGTAAACTATTTCGTTTATAAAATACGTAATAAGCAAGACTATCGGCAAAAGCGGTGCTCCGAAAGCCTTGTATTTAAGCTCAAACTCTCTTAAAAGAGAGGATTTTTTTCTGTGTTTCATTTGTCTTTGACCGTTCATTGTTTCACCTTTCTTTATGCAAGCGCATCGACGTATTCAACGTATTCTTCAAGGCACATACCGAGATTGTATATCTTCTCCGCGTGGTATCTGCCGACGTACCTGAATCTCGTCGCGCTGTATTCACGTCCCGTTATTTCTTCTTTTCCTTCGGGATACCGTAAGATGTACCCGAATTTCCAAGCGTTTTCTTTAAGCCACGAAAATTCCGCGCTTTGTTTGAAGTCCTCGGCGTTCTTGCCGTAGTTTAAGACGGTGCAGGCAAGACCCGTCTGGTATTCGTCATATCCCGCTCTCGTCTTATATTTTGCGACTGCCGCTTCGGCGTCCGCTTTGGAGAGGGACTTATCGGAGTTCATCATTTTCGTAACTTCGCTGTAAAATTCCGTGTTAATAGTTCCGTATGACTTATACGCATTTGTTACCGTTAAAGTGATGTAGCCGTTTGCCCTTGCTTCTTTGAGCATGGCTTCAAGAGACATTTGTGCATCGAGCCGAAGCTTTACGACTATGGGGATATTCGAATCCCGTACGTTACATAAGTTTGATGGAATATTTGCAGGTGCAAGAGCATGGGAGTCATTGACCAAAACGAGATATTGGTAGCAGTCGTAGGGGTTCATATGCTCCTCGTAGTCCTTAAGGTCTGCAACGAACGAAAGATCTGTGACGCTGACACCCGAAAGCCTGTCCTCCGCCTGTTCGCTGTTTTGGAAAAGCCCTTCAATTGCGCATATGCTTTTTACCGAAAATGCGCCGCTTGATTTATCCTTGTCGAAGGCGAAGCCGTAGACCATTTTTTCCTCATCAAGCTCAAGGCTTATTCCGGGATAGTATTGCTCAAATATGTCCACAGGTACGTACACTTCGCCGTCTTGCACGTAGCTTGGCGCGCTCATTTTGGAAAGTATGCCGTTTATAAGGCAGTTTTGCGATTGCTTTTTGAAAGTAACATACTCACTTCCGTCTTCGCCCGAGAGCGTTATTTCGTCGTAGTTGCCTATGTACCTTAAAGAAAGAAGCTCAGATATGTCGTCAAGGCTTACGTAGTATATTCCGTTTTTACGAACGTCGGAAAGCGTGTATTTTCGCTTTCTGGTTTCAGTCTTCTCGCCGTCTTCCGTCAAGAAAAACTTATATGTAACCTCCGATGGCCCGTCCTTGACGCGCAGTGATAGCTTTACGGCAAGTATGAGTATAAGTGATATGACGGCAAAAAAGAACGCAAAAATAATACCTTGCGCGATATATTTATCCCGCAAAGCTTTAGGTATTCTTCTTTTCGTTTTCAAAGGAGTTTTAGGGCTTACCCTTTGACCTCCCATACCGTGCTTATCGTTCATTTCTTCTCCGAATTGATCTTATTCAAAGTATATTATATAACAGCTTTTGAAAAAAATCAATGATAAAGTATGATATAAATATGAAGTAAATAAACAAAAAAGGAAGATAATATTCGTTTTTTTTGTAAAAAAGGTTGACAAACGGTTTAAATATGGTATACTCAATTATGTAAATACCAAACAGGATAATGTAATGATGGATTATAATGCACTTACGGAAGAAGAACTTATCGACTTTATAAAGGAAGATAAGAATAGTCCTGCTTTGGATGTTATGATAAGCAAATATAAAGGTTATATCAATTCGCTCCTTGCAAAATACCACGTTAACGAAAATGATTATCCCGAATTTTTTGCCGATGCTAGCATCGGACTTTACTCAGCGATAACGCATTTCGATTTTAAAAGAGGAGTACCCTTTGAGCCCTACGCAAAGCTTTGCGTAAAAAGAGCGGTGTTCAATTCCTTAAAGAAGTACCTCAGAGCAAAGAATTCAGATCTAACCGAATGTCTTTATATTGAAGAGCTTTCCGAAAGCCTTCCCAAAAAAGCACTTGAGCTTTATTGCGAGTACGGAGACCCACAGTCGATGTATTTGCAAAAGGAAGAAATAAACGAATTCTTCCGCAAAGCCGAAAAGATGCTCACTCCTTTTGAGTGGAAGGTGTTTACATTGTATATTGAAAATATGTCCTACGCACAGATCGCCGGAAAGACTGGACACAATATAAAATCTATAAGCAACGCTGTTTACCGAATACGAAATAAATTGTCAGTTATAAATTATATGAAGAACTGATGCCGTCGCATCAGTTCCCGATTTGTATGCTCATCGTATTTGTAGGATAGGGCATTGACTGTTTATTTTGTTATTGGTTTACGGTGTTTTTTTAATGCTGATATGTCCCTTATAGCTTAACAAAAGCGCTTTATAAGAGATGTCGGTAAAGTCCGACTGGGGATAAAAATATTTTATACACGAGGTTACATCATGTACGAAGACAAGACACTGGTTTGCAAAGATTGCGGAAACGAATTCGTATTCACCGCAGGAGAGCAGGAGTTCTATGCAGAGAAGGGATTCCAGAACGAACCCCAGAGATGCAAAGAATGCCGCACAGCAAGAAAGAATGCCGGCAAAGCTGCAAGAGAAATGTTCACTACCGTATGCGCAAAGTGCGGTAAGGAAGCAAAAGTTCCCTTCCAGCCCAGCACAGACAGACCTGTATACTGCAGCGCATGCTTTGCAGAAATGAAGGATGCTGAGTAAGCTTTCTTAGCGGGACATATATAACATATTTGTTATTATTCTTGTTAAACCGAAAATAAGCAGAGGCAAAAGCCTCTGCTTATTTTTTTATTTTTTCTCAAAAACGGTTTTTTCGCCGTCCCATTTTGCAACGATCTTGTCTCCGCTTACGAGATTACCTTCTAATATCTCCACCGAGAGCACATCGTCAATAAGTTTTGCCGCAGCGCGCTTTAAGGGGCGTGCGCCGTACATATCGTCAAAACCTTCGTCGCATATCTTGTCAAGAATGCTGTCGTCGAAGTCTATCTCCATTCCGAGATCTTCCACGCGCTTTTGGACATTTGAAAGAATAAGTCTTGCGATGCTCTTAATATTGTCTTTCGTGAGCTTATCAAAGACGGTGATCTCGTCAAGCCTATTGATAAATTCGGGCCTGAAACGCTCTTTAAGTGCGTCCATAACTACGGCTTTCGTACGCTCTTTGTCTTCCTTTGCGCTTTGAGCCTCGTCACCGAAGCCAAGACGCTTTACGGAGCTCGTTATACCCGTAGCGCCGACGTTGGAGGTCATTATGATAATGGCGTTCTTAAAGTCCACGCGTCTTCCGTGAGCGTCGGTAAGCTGACCGTCGTCAAGTATTTGTAAAAGAATGTTAAATACGTCGGGGTGTGCCTTTTCGATCTCGTCGAATAAAAGCACGCAGTACGGGTGGCGACGGAGTTTTTCTGTAAGCTGACCTGCCTCATCGTAGCCGACGTATCCGGGAGGAGAGCCGATGAGCTTCGATACGCTGTGCTTTTCCATATATTCGGACATATCTATTCGCACGAGTGCGTCTTCGCCGCCGAAAAGTACGTCTGCAAGTACCTTGCAAAGCTCGGTCTTACCGACACCGGTGGGGCCAAGGAACATAAAACTTCCTACGGGTCTTTTCGGGTCTTTAAGTCCCGTGCGTGAACGTCGTATCGCTTTTACGACCGCATCAACGGCGGTGTCTTGACCGATAACTCTCTTATGAAGTATTTCGCCGAGAGAAAGGAGCTTTTCACTCTCACTTTGTTCGAGCTTGTTTACGGGTATTCCCGTCCATTGCTCGACGATGTGCGCAATATCGTGAGCGCCGACTGCGAGGTTTTCCCTCTCTTTTTTGATATCCCAATCGGTCTTCTGCTTTTCCATACTTTCCGTAAGAGCCTTTTCCTCATCGCGTAGTTTTGCCGCTTTTTCAAAATCCTGTGCCTTTACCGCATCTTCTTTTTCCGCTTTGAGCTTTTGTATCTTATCCTTTATAGCCTTTATATCGTCAGGTACGGATAGTGCGTCGATTCTGATTTTTGAAGCGGCTTCGTCAAGTAAGTCGATAGCCTTATCGGGTAAGAATCTGTCGCTTATATATCTTGCGGAAAGCTTTACTGCGGCCTCTATTGCATCATCACTTATCTTAAGCTTATGATGCTCCTCGTATTTTTCTTTAAGGCCTTTTAAAATAAGAATGGATTCGTCCTGAGATGGCTCACTTACGGTTACGCTTTGGAAACGCCTTTCCAAAGCCGCGTCCTTTTCGATATATTTGCGGTATTCGCTTATGGTGGTAGCGCCTATAACTTGCATCTTTCCTCTTGCAAGAGCAGGCTTTAAGATGTTTGCGGCGTCGATAGCGCCTTCTGCCGCACCCGCGCCGATGAGCGTGTGTATTTCGTCGATAAAGAGTATAACTTTTCCGCTTTTTTCGACCTCATCCATCACCTTTTTGAGCCTTTCTTCAAACTCGCCTCTGTACTTTGCGCCCGCGAGCATATTCGCTATATCCAAGGTGACTATTTCTTTGTCAATGAGTGTCTCCGAAACTCTGCCCTCAACTATTTTTTGAGCAAGCCCCTCTACCGCGGCGGTCTTTCCTACGCCCGGCTCGCCGATGAGGCAGGGGTTGTTTTTTGTACGGCGTGAGAGTATCTGTATCACCCTTTGCATTTCCGTATCTCTGCCGATTATGGGGTCAAGCTTATTTTCTCTTGCCATATCGGTGAGGCATCTTGCGTACTTTGCAAGAGTGGGGCAGTCCGAAAGAGCACCCGTCGATTTCGCGCCTGATTTTTTCGCGCTTTGGTAAATCTCATTAACCGAATCTTCATCTTCATCGTCCGCTTCACCGCCGTTTTTCATAATGGCGGCGAGCTTGTTTCCGAGAGAGATGGGCGATACGCCGAGCGCGCTTATTATTTTTGCACCGACGCAGTCCGCCTCGCTTAAAATGGACAGCAACAAATGCTCTGTGCCGATATTTTCGCTCGAAAGGCGCGATGCCAATATTTCCGCAACGGAGATTATCTTTTTTGAGCGCGGAGTGAAGTCGTTTTCCGAAAGCTTGGTGGGCGCTCCCTTTCCGTATGCGTCCGCAACGACCTTTTCTATTTCCTCACAGCCTATTCCTTTTTGAAAAAGAAGCTTTGCACCGACGCTCTCTTTTTCAGATGCTATGCCGTAGAGAATGTGCTCGCTTCCCACATAGCCGTGGCCCATTTCCATTGCAAATTCAAGTGCGGCGTTTAAAGCGTTTTCCGCAGATTCCGTGTATTTCATTATCATCTACCTCCTTATAAAAGGGATCTTATATATTCTGCGCGTACCTTATCTCTCGTGCTCTCGCTTGGTAAAGCGGCACTTTCCGAAAAAAGAGTATGCGCGGCTGTCTCAATCAGCAGTTTATTTAACGTTTCGTTTTTTATGTTTTCGCATATTCCGAGGCTGACGCCGAGACGGAGAGCTGAATAGTGGTCAACGAATTCCTTTGCCGACATAAGCCTTGCGTATTTAAGCGCACCTTCTGCCCTGAACACCATATCTTCAACTGCTGTTGGTGCGGAATTATACATTTGCTTTCTTGCGTTTCTTTCTCTGTCTATAAGCTGGGATACGAATGAATTCATCTTTTCGCACAGTCCCGCTTCGGAAAAACCTAAAGTCTCTTGGTTGGATATCTGATAAAGATATCCGCTTGCCTTGCTTCCCTCTCCGTAAAAGCCCCTTACGGTAAAGCCAAGCTGGGGCGCTATTTTAAGAACCTGCGCCATCTGCTTTGTCATAGTAAGAGCGGGAAGATGCATCATCACCGAGAGACGAAGCCCCGTGCCGAGATTCGTGGGGCATTTCGTAAGATAGCCGAGCTTTTCGTCGAAGTCAAATTCTAGGCTTTCCGAAAGGAGCGAGTCTATCTTATCCGCCGTATCGAAGGCTTTTTCGATATCAAAGCCCGAGACGATTGACTGAATACGCAGATGGTCTTCCTCGTTTATCATTATCGCCATTCCCATTTCCTCTGACAAAACGAGCTGTTTTGGGAGAACTCCCGAGAGAAAATCAGAGCTTATATAGTGCTTTTCGAAGTATGAACTCGCCTTGTTGTCTCCAAGAGAGGAAAAGTCAATAAACTCACACTTATCAAAATGCGCTCTCGATAAAGCGTCGTCTACGAGAGAGACTATCTTTTGCGCGCCGTCCTTGTTTAACTTCGGACTGTACGGAAAGCCTTTTATGTTTCGTGCAAGCCTTGCACGCGTGCTTATTAC
>CALCTE010000271.1 GCA_937893885.1 uncultured Clostridia bacterium
GGTATAGTCTTGCCTTTTTCCGAAAAGTTAAAGGGGTACCCCTTTAGTTAGGAATGTTATTCCTAACTAAAGAACTCTGTCAACGCGCCAACGAAACACAGAGTCCGCCCCGAACCATTTTAATATTATAACACATAGTATTGAATTTTTCAATAGTGAGCTGTGAATATTCAAAAAAGAGTCACAGTTCACCTATTGGCATTTCGGAAGGAGGACAGAGTTGTTGATGGGTGAAAGAAGAACAGCCACCTATAAGATCATAACTGATTCCGGTGGAAACCGCTATACGTTTTTCTGTGATCTGACAGGAGCGTTAGTCTGTACGACTAAGAAAACCTACAAAGCGGATACACCCGAACAGGAATTGTTGCTTGCTTGGGAAAAGGAAGGCAAGAAGCATTTCAACATTTGCCATAAATGCGGCAAGTTTGTGATTAACGCCGTGTTCAATCCAGAAGTGGCGGAATGTGTCGAATGTGCTCCCTTTGAAGCAGAAGCCAAGTTTTGCAAGACCTGCGGCGCAAAGGTTGAAACCCCCGGAAGAACCTGTCCTGTGTGTGGCAACCTGCTGAACTACGAAGGGAGGTCTCTCTGATATGACACAGAAAACACGGTTAAAGAATTTAGAGGATTTTGGATATGGCCCGAATGTAATGCGGAATACCAAAGTCTGCGCTAAATGCGGTCAAGTGATTAAAGCCTCCGCTTCCTTCTGTCCCGATTGTGGCGAAAGATTATCAAGCGAAACGCTCTTTGACCGTTACAAACGGCAGCATCCCTGCTGTCCCGAATGCGATACGGTGTTAGCCCCCGACTCGCTGTATTGCCCCCATTGTGGGACAAAGCTGAAAATAAAAAAGAATTATGAAAATGGGGGTACTATGTTCTGCAATCGGAAATGCGATAACATTTCCGTTCTACAAAAGGACAATTTCGAAAACCCGGATTGGAGGAAAACGCCG
Source organism: uncultured Clostridia bacterium (assembly GCA_937893885.1). Classification (GTDB taxonomy): domain Bacteria; phylum Bacillota; class Clostridia; order Oscillospirales; family CAG-272; genus CALCTE01. The sequence goes on from CALCTE010000271.1 coordinate 963, forward strand.
TGTTGAAAAGACTTTTATGCTTGCTTTTGTGCTTATTGCTCGTCATGCCGAGTTTAACCCTCGGAATGACTGTTTCCGCTTCGGAAAGAGAGGACGGAACGGGATCGAGACCGAAATACGTTACCGTAACAAACCAAAGGGAACTGATCGACGCTCTGACCGAAGAAGGAGGGGAAAGGGTCTTTATTCAGATCGGCGCCGATATAGAGGGAGAGCAGTACTATGCATTCGGTCCGATCAGTGTGAAGGGCTATAAGACCGTCGATCTGAACGGTCATAAGATCCGATCCAAGTTGTTTTTTAACGACGGGAGCGAGAATCGCAGTCTGTTTGTCATCGAGGCGGGAGCGTCGCTGACACTGAACGATTCCGTCGGAGGCGGCGAGATCATCCACGACAGATTCATTCCCACCATGGGAGAAACGAATGCGTATTCCGACATTTTTCTCAGCCGCCCGTTGACGGTGTTTGACGTATACGGCGTTTTGACCGTGAATGCGGGTGAAATCACGGCGGGACATTACGAGAGCGAGTATTATACCTATACCGACGGCTATATCTATGCGGACAGCAGTCCGTCTCCGGGAACCGTCAACTCGATCACGCCCGGTAATGCGGTCGTCGTAAAGAGCGGCGGGCGTTTTGTTTCCAACGGCGGCGAGTATTACGGGCGCGGTTTTACGATCGACGACGAGGGTCAGAAGGATTCAGCATGTGCGGCGGTTAAACTGTTGAGAGGCGCCGAAGCGGTGATATACGCCGGAGATTTTTACGGCAAGAGTTGTGCCGACGTTTTTTCGGTAGGTGACCGGGTCGATCTTACCGTTTACGCGGGCAATTTTTATGCACGCTACGATAACCGCGTTACCGTTGATAAGGCAAACGGCGTCGCCGCCTACGTCAATGTGGATTGCGGCAGGATCGGGATCCCGCTGTACGCGTTCAACCATGAAAAAAAGGATTACACGCATATCTATGTGGATTCGACGGAACATTACTATGATTTTACCGATTATTCCGCAAGCGACGCGGCGGTGTTTCTGAATCTCGGTTCAAGCGGGACCGGTATCGATGTGAGGGTCGAAACGCTGACGGGAAGCGGAACGAAGGCTTCTCCGTATCGGATCAAATACGTTTCGGATCTGAAAACGATCCTGCGGCAGACGGGGTCGTCAAAGCGTTATCTCCGACTTGAGGACGACCTGAGTGATTTTATCGACACCTTTACCGTAAAGGGCGACGCCGTTCTGGATCTGAACGGACATACGATAAAAGAACGGCTTGATTTCGGCATCGCGTTATCCTCGGATGCCCTTTTCAGCGTGGAAAGCGGCGCAAACCTTACCGTTGACGATTCCGTCGGCGGCGGCGAGATCATCTTTGACAGACGTATCCCGAGTATGGGGGAAACGAACGAGCAGACGGGGATTTTTCTCGACCGTGCGCTGACGGTGTTCAACGTGCAGGGGATCTTGACCGTGAACGGCGGCGAGATCACGGCGGGGCATTATGAAAGCGAGTATTACACATACACGAAAAAATACAATACCGGCGGCAGCACAAGCGCGGGAACGGTCAATTCGATCACGCCCGGAAACGCGGTCGTTGTGCGTGACGGAGGGCGCTTTACTTCCAACGGCGGCGAATACTACGGGCGCGGCTTTACGATCGACGACAACGGTGAAAAAGAGACCGTCTGCGCGGCGGTATGTCTTTGCAACGGCGCGGTGGCGATCGTCAACGCCGGCGACTTCTACGGCAAGAGTTGTGCCGACGTGTTTTCCGTCGCGTGGGGTGCGAATGCCTCTATCAATTTCGGCTACTTTGAGGCGCAGTACGATAATCGGATCACCGTTGATAAGTTGAACGGTACCGCCTATTATGTCAACGTGGACTGCGGCCGGATCGGGCTCCCTCTGCGCTCTTTCTCCCATACAGGCGCGGACAGAAGAGTGATCAAAATCGGTCCGGATCAGTATCCCTTCTCGCTTGATTTTACGACATCTCAGAGCAACGAGTTTGAAAATCTCGGCTCCGAAGGAATCGGCGCCGACGTCACCGTTTCGGTTCAGGAGAACGGCGACTCACGGATCGTGCGCGAGGACGGGATCGACGCGGGACTTACCTACAGTCCGACCGATCACTTTGAACTGATCAACGATAACGCGCAATATTACAGTGAAAGCTTTGCGCCGCTGCCGGATGCTCCGTACCACGTTATGAGTTATTACTGGAAGGTCACGCGGCTCGGCGGTAACGGCTGGGAAGACGTTTCCTACGCGCCCGGTGCGCCTGTTTCCAATAACTACTATCTCACCGACACAAACCGCCTTGACCTTTACGCGCTGGCGCGGGATCTGCGCGGCGGTATGACGCAGGGCTCGACCTACCGGATCGAAGCTCACGCCTCCGAATACTGGAAACCCGCTGACGAAGTCATTTACACTGTCAGCGACGACGTGATCGAGATCGACTGCGTGTACGAGCGGATCGGCAATATCTCCCTGCCGGACGACGTGACAGGAATCATTTGGCCGGAGCACGGCAAAAATCCGGTCAATCTGAGTATCGAACAGGAAGCGTTCACCGCGGCATTTGCCTTTGAAGAACAAAAAGCAGGCGGCACGCGCTATACGCCTATGTCGGATCTCAATACGTTTTCGCGCGGCGGCAGTTACCGCTTAAAGGTTCAGATCACGCCCAAGCCGTACTACCGGGTCGACGCCGAGCACAGCCTGACTGTCGGAGGAAAAACGGCGACTGAACTCACCGTAAGCGGCGGTGTGCTGACCGGATATATCGTCCCGCTCGACGTTCTCCCTTCTAAGATCTTATCGATCCCGGTACGGGGCGACATTTCCGTCGGCGTCGAACTCTCGGCGGCGTCGCCGCTGAACTCTCCGATTTCCGGCGTGAAGGTTTCCACGGTGTGGTACAAGGACGGATCGGCCTATACCGGCACGTCAACGCCTGGCGAATACCGTGCGCTCGTCACCGTCACGGCGCAGGATCCGTACGTTTTCACGGACGCGACTATCGTCACGGTCATGGGAAAAATGTATCCGATCACAAATCTTTCTCCGGACGGTCTTTCGGGATCGGTTCTGACCGATCCGCAGTACGTGGGATGCGATCACAGCAAAAACACGAACGGGGTTACCTATGATTCGGAATACCACTATCGGATCTGCTCCATCTGCGGCGAAGAGTTTGAACACGCCGCGCACACCTTCGGAAATTGGAGCCATCAGGGAGGCGAAGATGTCCGGACATGCAGCGTCTGTTCTTATCAGGAGACGGTGAGCAACGGAAGAAGTGAAGTGCCCTACATCCGCCTTACCGGGAAAACTCCGAAAATCGGCGATACGCTTCCCGTGCTTGCCATCTGTGAAGAAGACCGGAAGTACGGCTCGATGGAGAATGAAACAGAATGGTATATCGACGAACTGAACTACAAGAACCGGGTTTCTGCCGACACGGTCATGGAAGACGGACACGTGTATTTGGCATTTCTCAAATTCAACGTCAGTAACGGCTATTTTTTCACCGATGATACCGAGGTCTCGACGCTCGATCTTTTGGCGTCCACGAGGGAGAATGTATACGGTTCATGGAATCATATCGAAGCGGTGCTTGCCTTTACACCGCGGGCCTATGCCGCCGGTCATTTCACACTCGCTCCTATGGTGGCGGGTCAAACGTACGGCGAATTTCTCTCGGGCTTTGACGCGGATATCGACGGCGTTCGCGATGCGCTCACGGTGGCGGTTTACCAAAACGGTTCTTTGCAAGCGGCTCTCGTTTATAACTATGCGTCCGATTCATGGTGGATCGCTTCGGGCAGCGTTGATGAATTCATGGCGCGCCCGATGGATCCGGAGGCGGAATACAAACTTCTGTTAACGCTTGCGGAAACGGGCAAATACTTCCGCGAAGAGGACGTTCGGGTGGATAATCCCGTCGCGGCGGCGTCTTTCAGCGTTGCCGGCGGCAACCTCGGCTGCACCGTAACGGCGTATTACCGCCTGTGCCCGATTGAAATTGAGGCGGCTTCAATCACGCTGCAGAACAATCTGAAAGAAAACTTTTATATAGAAAAAGAATCCATTACCGAAGGCGGATATACGGATCTTCACGCCGCTTTTGAAATAAACGGTAAAACGGTGACGGCCAGCCAGTTCAGCGAAGTCACCTCCGAAGGAAAGACCTATTACGTATTTAGTCTCCCCGACATTGCGCCGAATCAGATGAACGACACCGTCAAGGTGACGCTTCACGCGGTGAAGGACGGAAAGGAATACGTCAGCGCACCGACCGAGTACAGCGCTGCGGAGTACTGCTATTCCATGCTTAAAAAAACAGACGACGCCGAACTTCGAACACTGCTTGTGAATCTCTTGGATTACGGAGCGGCGGCGCAGCACTACACCGGATATAAGACAGGCGATCTTGCCAACGCAAAACTCACCGAAGAACAGCGCGCGTGGGGTACGGCAACGGATCCGGCCTTAACTTCGGTCAAGAATATTGCTTATCAAGCGGTGGAATCGCCTTTTGTCGTCTGGAAAGGCGTATCCCTCAGACTGGGAGATTCCATCACCATGCAATTCGTGTTCACGGCGGCGAGCACCGACGGGATCACGGTTCGGTTCGAAAATGCGGGCGGAACCATGCTCAAAGAGATCACGGCAGAGGATCTGACCGCGTCCGGCGGGTATTATATCGCGTCGTACAGCGGCATCACCGCCGGACAGATGAGCGAAACCGTTTTGGTCACGGCGTATAACGGAGATACGGCGATCAGCAACACGGTCTCTTACAGCATCGAATCCTACGCATACGCCAAGCAGAACGATGCCGACGCGTCGCTTGCAGCGTTGGTCCGCGCTATGATGAAGTATGGCAATGCGGCGAAAACGTACGGAAAATGACGGAAATATGACGATAAGGCTCAGATCATTTCATAAACCAAAAATAAACGAGATTACGGGGGCAACTATATGAAAAAGTGCAAAAAATATGGGCTTCGACTTCTCAGCATGCTTTTGGCGATCATGATGATCGTATCGGCTGTTCCGATGTCTGTCTTTGCGGTAGATATCGGTGACGGCGGAGTTGGTTACGATGGCGAACAAGGCAATACCATCGGGATTAATACCGGCACAAGAGGATTAGGGTCGACAACCTTCGTCGCTCCGGTCTCTTCGCTCACGGCGGGCGCTTATCAGATCAAAATGGGCGGCGCCGGCTCCGTCAGCGCTGAGCCTGTGACGAACGTACAATGGAACAGCACCTCCGATTCCGGCGTGAAATTCTACTACTACTTGACGGACAGTGTCGGAATGGAGTTTTCCAACAATGCGTACGCGAGCGGCGTCTCTTTGCCGAGCGAATGCGGCACGGTATCCTACAGTTTTGTCTATTACTTTGAGAATCCGGCAGAGAAGGGCAAATCTCTTTCCAACGTCGTGCCGGTCGGTATGACACGGTCCGCGTGGCTTACCGCCTTGTCGGATTATGAGAAGGATCCCTCTCATTTCAGTGACGGATCGCTTGATTATACCGAGTTGTTTCAAACGCAGCTGACATGGGTCGATGCGTCGAATACCACACTGCCTCTCGCTTATTCCATGGGCGGCGACGGTTCCATTGTGTACGAGCCGCATTACTACTCCGTTTTTGTCAAATGGGAGTTGGACGGCTCCGATCCGTTTATCAGCACCGATAACAGCGTCGTCTACGTCCATGACGGCTCGTCCGGCGGCGGCACCGGCGGCGGAACAGGTGCCGGCGGTGACGGCGGGGGAGGAACAGGTGGCACTTCCACCGGTTTTGTCGCGCCTGTATCGTCGGTCATAGCCAATCCCTATCAGACGGGGAACGGCTCCACGGTCGCAGTGGACGATGTGGAGCTTGTGAACCACGCCGATCCCGGTGTTGATTTCTTCTATACCGCGGTCGACTCCGTTGGCGGAACCTTCGGCGGCGCTCCCTGGAACACGCCTCTCGGCGAACAGGACGGCGTGATCCAGTATGCTTTTGTATATGCCGACTCGCTTCCTCAATACAGAACGATCCGCTCCTTTACCCCGGTAGGCACCTCGCCTTCCGCGTGGCAGACGGCGGTTTCAAATTATGAAAATCAGCAGATGAGTGCCGGCGGTGGCGGCGCAGGCGGCGGGGGAGGAGTCGTCGAGTTCGACTATTCCGATCTGCTCGCTACGCTGAACTGGACCTCCGCGTCGAACAGCCGCCTCTCGGTCTATTCCGATGAAGCGGTGTACGGCGTACCCTCCGGCGACGGAAGTCTGCACTATTCCGACCGTTATTACAGCGTGTTCGTGCGCTGGGTCAAGGACGGCGTTGCCGTTTACAACACGACGGGCAGCGGCACGGTCTTTTTCCATGAAAAGGCGCCGGATATTATCACGGCGCCGATCTCGAACGCTTCCGCCGAGGCGAAACTGACTTCGACCGGTCAATCGCCGCAGGGCGGTACGGTCATTCTGCCGCGGAATCCGGTTGAAACAGGCGTTGAATTCCGCTATTCCGTCACCGACGCCAACAATATCGTCTGGTCTGACGTTCCCGGGGCGAACTATAAACCCCTTACCGGCTCGAATGCCGTGGTGGAATATCTGTGGACCTATACCGACGGCATTTACGGCCTGGCACCCATCGGCACGGATGCGTCTGTCTGGCAGACCACCGTCAACAATTATGAAAACAACTGGTATACCCAGAATCCCAGAATGCCGGTGGATTATTCCGATCTGGTGATCGATCTGCCGGGCTGGACGACAAACCCCGTTCTGCCGCTGTTCGATGACGCGGCTGTCTACGGCGCAGAGAACGGCATCGCGGGGCAGTATACCCCTCGTTACTATTCCTGCATGGTGCGGGTTCGTTTCACTGATGACTCCGGCTATCGCAAGGCGTTCCATTACGTCTCCGGGACCGTGTATCTCAAATACGGCAACCTGGGTGAGTTGAATCCTCCGATCCATCTTAATGCTCTTGAACCCAAGGAGTACAATCCGTCTTACTATTCGTGGTCCGTCACGTCGGCGTCGAGCGGAGCCGCGGGTATCGACACCTATACGCCGGTCACCTATGCCTACGACCTGACCGACAGTCTCGGCCAGCGCTACGCTTATCCCTCCGGCTCCTACACCGCCGTTCCGTATCCGGCGACGGTCAGTTACCTCTGGACGTGGATCGACGAGACCCAGGTCACTTGGCCCCGCACCGCGCAGATTCCCATCGGCATGACCGCCGAAGCGTGGGCGGCGATGACGGAGGGCAAGAGCGAATTTGAGATCAAACAGATCCTCGCAGCTCTCCCCGGCTGGACGACCGATCCGCGGCTCCCAATCTTTTCCGACGGTGCGCGCGACGGCGTATCGTCCACCGATACGTATTCCACGAAGTACTACGGCTGTTATTTGCGCGTGTCCGTTCCGGGCTTTAACGACCTGTATTTCCTTGACGCCCGCACGGTCCGGGTCGCAGCCATGGCGCCGAGCACCTCTGCCACGATAAAAGACCGGGTGTATAACATCTATGAAGCCCACTACGATTATTACGATGTGTTTGTCGGACACTCGGCCGTTGCCAACAGCGCGGGTGTAAGTTACCAGTGGTACGAGTGCGCCGATGCAAACGACACCTACGGCGTGCCGATCGCGGGCGCAAATACCTATACCTACCGGGTCAATTTCGGCAACGAATGCTTTGACCGATATCTTTACATGAAGTGTTCTTATATCACGCCGTCCGGTACCGCGGTCGTGTGGCAGACCAATACGGCGCATTTCGGCCTGACCGACGCACCGGTCGCGGATGTGCGCGCCAACGCCGGACTGAACTATTACGGCGGCGGCGGGAACAAATCTTACATCGGCGGCGATTCCTATTTCAGCGGCAATTACGAAGGGTTGTGGCGTCCGAGCGGGTTTACCGATTACTCAAAATATTATCAGACCGTCGGTTCGGTCGGCTGCCTTTCTGGCTATGTGAACATTTACGGCGAATGTGACCGTTTGGAGTATCAATGGCTTGTCGGCGACAGCGCGGACAATGTCAACACGCCGATCGGCGACCGTCAGGTCGTCTCCGACCCTTGCCTGTATATGAATCAGCAAAGCGAGCACCTGTACGGCGCCACTGTTGCAAGCTCCCGCCGGATGGCGATCGAGTTGCCATGCCCCTCCAATGTGGTCGGGACCAAATATTACCGTCTTATGGTCTATTGCGTCAGCCCGAACAACAACTCCTACACCAGCTACAGCGACACATTTTGTGTGGAGACCTGGCCGGTATCCCGTCGGGATGAGATGTTTACGGTCACGCCCGAGGGCGAAGTGAACCGCTACCTCGGATTTGAGACCGAGCTTGTCATCCCCTCGGTGATCAGCGGCGTGCAGGTCACCAAGATCGGTTGCTTCAACGATTTCAATACCGTTGTCGGTCCGCAGAGGATCGTCATCCCCGAGGGCGTCACCGAGATCGCGGACAAAGCTTTCTACGGGCTTGTGTCCCTGTCCGAGGTCGTTCTTCCCTCGACCTTGCGGTCGATCGGGAAAAAAGCGTTCTGGCGCTGTGGGCTTGCCTCTCTTACGATCCCCAACGGCGTGGAGGTCATCCACATGGAGGCCTTCAAAGAGGCGTTTGTCAACACGGCGGAGGTCACCGTCAATGCCGACGGCGTACTCATCAACCGCGGTGCGTTCGCAGGTGCGAAAATGAAAAAATTCGTCCTCAATATGTCGGTTTCGCCCACACTTGGCGCTATGGTGGATGTACCGAGCGTGATCGACGGGGATTCCTACCGCGGTTCTTTCGACGGCTGCGAGAATCTGTATTTCTTCGCGTTCCCGGAGGACTGCTCCGTGATCGTCAATGAAGAGTGGCCCTCGATGATGATCTATAACTGCCCGAACCTTGTCTGGATCGAAAATCCGCAGAACAACGACTTTACCAATCATCCCGGCGCTATGGCTCCGGGGATAGACTCTTGCGTGGCGAAATGCCTGATCTATGAAAACGCCGTTCGCTTCGGCGATTGGATCTGCATTCCGGATTACGATATCATCGATTCTTCGATCCCTGAAAATTATTTCTGGCCCTCGCGTTCCGGCACCCCGAACGAGGGCTGGTGCGTGGTGAAAAAACTTTACAGCACCGAAAGAATCGTCACCCTTCCCTCGGAACTGGGCGGCAAACCCGTGACCGGCTGGGGCGGGGGACTGCATTATGCCGGCGGCGGCCGCGTCCTGGACAACGTCGTGTATCTCAACTCGATTACCGGCGCCATGGATCGTGCTTACTGGCACATCGATCTGACCGACAGCCCTGAAACGATCACCCGGGTCATTCTGCCGTCCACGCTGCGCAACATCAGCGAAAACTGCTGTGTCGGCTATACTTCTCTCACCTCGGTCAATTTCGAGGACTGCCCAAACCTGAAAAAGATCGGCAACTCGGCGTTTGAGAACACGCCTCTCACCGGCGCTGTGACCATGCCCGGTACGCACTTGAGTTATATCGGTCTCTCCGCTTTCCAGGGCACCTCGGTCACCGAAGCGCATCTCGAAAACACGGTCCTGTTCCCCAACGCTTTCACCTTCTGCCTTGATCTTCAGACGGTGACCGGCAAATGGAGAACATCCACCATCCACTCCATCCCGACGCTCTGCAATTATATTTCCTATTCAAGCGGTTCGCCCCAGTTCTATGCGTATTTCTGGCTTGCCCCCGCGTTCTCGGGCGCCTTTAACTGGTACAGCTGCGGCGGCACCGTTATCACCGACGAGAATGTGGATTATTACAACAGACTTTCCCTCTGGAACGGCGGCGACGGCGTATTCCGTATGTACAAAACCGGCAACTACTGGTATTCCGGCACGCCGGATAACGCCACCCTCCGCGCTTATGTCGGCTTTGACGACACCGAGATCGTGTACCCCGAAATGATCTATAATCTGGATCAGAAACAGGCGTATCACATCCGAACCGTCAAGATCGACGACAGCGATATGAAGAATCTCTATACACTGACGGTCCAGCCGGGGATCGAGGTTCTCGACTGCACGCTCGGCCGCGTCACAGAAGTAATGCTTTCCGAAGGACTGCGCGATTTCAAAGCGTCATTTTCCACAAGCGGCTATCTTACCGAGCTTTCTATTCCCGCCTCTGTGGAGGAGATCGCAGAATTCGCGTTCTGTGCCAATCAGACTTATGAGCGTGATTGGCCGAAGGCACGGGACAGTATTGAAAGCATCGTCTTCGCGCCGGATTCGCAGTGCAAGACCATAGGGAGATCCGCATTTAACGGTTTGCACGCTCTGACCGAGCTTGTTCTGCCGGATCATCTGGAAGTCATCGGCAGGAGCGCGTTTGGATATACCGAAAATCTGACACATCTTGTGATCCCCGAAACGGTGCGGGTCATAGGGGGCTACGCCTTTGCCTCCTCCGGTATTGAAAGCATCGTGCTACCTGCCGGACTCACCGGCATCGGCGAATACGCATTTGATTATTGTTCCAACCTTGCGTCGGTCACCTTCCCGACCTCTCTTGTAGAAATCGGCGAACGCGCCTTTTCTCACTGCGAAGCGCTGCCGTCGGTGACGCTGCCGAACAGCGTTCTCCTGATCGGCGAGGCCGCGTTTGAATACTGTTCGTCGCTGCAGAACGTCGTGCTTTCCGATTCGCTCAAGGTGATCCCGTTTGATTGCTTCCTCCACTGCGAAGCGCTTGAAACCGTGCATCTTCCGGCAAACTGCCTCGTGATCGATGACGGCGCGTTTTTGCACTGCGAGGCGCTGACCGATGTCACGATCCCCTTCGGCGTCACCCGGATCGGTATGAACGCCTTCGACGGCACTGGCATCCTTTCCCTGGATATTCCGGTGTCTGTCGATCATCTCGGAGCGGATTTCGCGGGAAATAACAGTTCCAACAGCGAAAACTGGCCGGAGGTATACTTCTATTCTCACTCCGGCAAGCTTCCGATCTTTGAACCGGAACTCCGCTACCCCGGAACGGATTACTGCTCGCTGAATATCAAGCGTATCTACGGCAACACCTCAAGCGGCGTGTACGGAATTGCGCAGCGGAACAACATTTCATTCTCCAACCTCGGCATTCCGGTGCAGTATGACAATTACCGTCTGATCCGTATCTGGAATGCAAATTTAGAAGCCGTTTCTTCCGACGATGTCCTCGAGATCCGCTGGTACGATGTGGATACGGGAGAATGGATCTTCGTGGGGAAATCCGTGGAGCTTCCCTCGGCGCTTGCGCGTATGGATCATACCGTGCGCTGCGATGTGACCTTCAAGGCGGAATATCTGCTGGAGAACGTCACAGAGCAGAATGTGAGCTACACCTTCCTGCCGGGGACAAAGGAGATCAACATCAATCTCGCCGTCCGTCCGGAGGTCACCATCCGCTTCGCGCCGCCGATGAATTACTACGGCGCGAACTTCCTGCTCACGATCGAGCGCCCCGACGGCAACAGGTACTATTCCGTACCCAACAGCGAATATGAGTATAACGGCGTGGTTTACCCGACCGTTGAGATCGTCACCCCGTGGTTCCCTGCCACGCTGACCTACTCTGCGGAAAACTTTGACACCTTGACGCTGACGGATATCGAGGGTGTATTGTCTACGCTTGACAGTGAAGAACGCGATCTCGGCGTCCTTCATCCGATCCCGAACGGCCCGCTGCTTCACTACCGGGTAAACTATCACGAGCCCGGCGAGACGGAGTTGTTCGATATCTACGAGAACTTTCTCGGCACGTATTCGCTTTACAATGTGACCAAGGACACGGACATCACTCCGTATCTGCGCTTTGTCGACGGCACGTTCATTACCCTTACGAACGACGCGATTGAGCCGGGAGACCTGCTTAGATTTGTACATACGCCCGCCAAGTTCACGCAGTCATACGCCATGGAGCAGATCGAGTTTACCGTTCCCTGGGCGGACGGAAACGGAGAGCTGCAGACGGCACGCCTTGAATGCGGCATTGTCAGAGTGTCCGACAACGTCTCTTACGGTTACTTATTCGCCCCGGACGGCAGCCTGGTTGCAAAGGGAAAGAGAACCTATTCGGTTCTGCCCGGCGAGTACCGTCTGGTTGGCTTACGGAACAATTTATCGGTTTCCATCTCAAATTACAGCCAGATAGCCGATTTCGCATTACCGCCCGAAGCCCTGTTCGACACGGTCGTTACCGTGTCGTCCGGTGAGTCGGTCGAGGTTGCCATACCGCAACTTGCGATGATAACGCTTCCCACTTTCCAGGTCAGCACCTCCGCAGACAAAAAGGGTGCGAGCGGAGAATACGTCCCGCTGACGATCAACTTCAGCTTTGACAGCTCGCTTGAGCAATTGGATAAGTACGTCAGGGTTGACTGCGCCTCCACGGAAACGTCCAATAAGTTTCTCGACGTCGGCGGTGCTTACGCGTGGCCGGTCGGCGAAACGCTGATTGGGGACGCTAATGTGACGTCCAGTGAATTGATGATCCCCGTTACCTCTCTCGAGGGGTCGCTCGTTGTCTACGCAAGGCAAGATGCATGGTATGGTGTTCAGCTCAGGGAGGGGGTCTATTCATCAGGCATAAAAAACATAAAGACACCTGTGCTTGACGGAGCTCTTACGGCGTGGTCGGTAAGCGCCCTGCCTTCCACGGTTGCCGGCGGAGCAGACTCCGTCAGGATTGACGTCTATCACCCGAAAAACGCAAGCAATCACTATTTCCGCGCATACAAAAACGGCAAGCTGATCGAAGAGCGTCCCGGCTGCGGCTACACCGCGTTGTTCAGAGGCAATATCCCGGGCGGAACGACCGCCGTGCCGCTTCCCGCCGAGACGCAGGAAGATAAGCTCAGCGTGGTCAAATATGACTTTACGGTAAGTACGCTCTCTGACGATCCGGCGATCTTTACCTTCGGCGCGATCTCGTTTAAAGACGGTGCGGACGAAACGAATACCCGTGTCTTTGATTCGCAGACGGTCACGTTTTTCCCGGAGACCGTCGAAACACCCAACGCTGTCAAACTGCAGATCAACTGCACCAACAACAATTCGCTCCTGGGGCGCTCCCACACGTCCGGCACCGTGTTCCTTGACGGCAGCGAAGCAGATATCCCGCTTCAGTACGCGTTCTTTAACGAACACTATTGGCAGCTTTACGGAGCAGAGCAGGGCGGTTATATCAACAACGACGGCATCCTGACGGAGGATATGGTCTATGATTTCGCGCTGACCGTTCTGAATCCCGAAACGCTCATCGACAATACTGCGACTCTTACCGTTTTCTGCGGAGAAACCTCGGAGGATCCGTACTTTATCGTTACGCTTCACTATAACGAGATAACCGGCACCTTTGATGGTCAACTTGTGCTGGAAGGCGGTCTATATGCAGTCAATCAGCTTCCCGCGTATTTCGATGTCGAGCTTTTCTGCGACGTTTCGGATTACGAAGATCTGACGGTGCAGACCGACGGCGCGGCGAACGGGGCGATCACGCAGGCGGAGGAATGGCTCGGCGCAGTCAGAGAGCAGATGGCGCTTGATGCCAAATCGTTCGCTACCGTTGATTCTGCCGAACTTATCAGCATGCTGGATGCCGTGATGCCTTCGGAAGCGAACAGAGAAGAGATCCTCGCCACCGCGCAGGAAATCTGCGATTATCAGAACATCATGGCGGGTTATTACGACAGCATGATGGAAGAACTGCGGCAGATCATAGAAAACGACAGTTTGCATCAGGCGGTTTTGAATGATGGCTTCATCGATCCCGCCCTGTTCGGCGATGACGACAGTCAGACCGAAGTCTATCAAGACGTGATTCTGGATCCCGATCAGCTTACTGCAAACGGATTCGAGTTTTATTCGGGTACAGAAAACGACTATTATATCCTGCAAAGCGAAAAGGGAGGGGCGTTCTACGATCCCGTTTCCATGAGGCTGCAGATCAATTCGTATAACAAGGCCGATCCGCTTGTGATCAACTTAGGTTTCTCGAAGGGCCTATCGACCAAATCGCTGATGAAGGCAACCATCGGCTACCACAAATGGTACACCTTCGATGAAGAGATTATCGGTTGGGGCGACGCCGCCGGTTGGCTGCGCTGGGCGCTTGAAAACGAGAAGGCGTATTACGATCAGAAATTCGGCGCTTCGTGCATCACGCTGGACGGTTATATCAACGAGATCTATAAGACGGGAATTACGATCAAGATGTTCCTTGATCTGCAGGTCGCAACGGTCAACAGCTTCCTGCCTAAGCTCGACGACGCAAAGAACAAGAATTTCAAGAACGTCTTCAACATTCTGCCGGAGGATTACAAAAATTCCAGCGCCATTGCACTCCAGGCGAAAAACGGATTTTTAAGCGACAACGCGGAAACGTATGCCGAGATGCTCAAAGAAGCGAGCGATAAATTGGATTCGATCATGAAGAAGCTTTACGGGTTCCGCGAAAAGCTGAAGGGCTTCTTTAATGATGCCGTAAGCAAGAAAAAGACGCTCGGCAAGCAGCCCGAACTCTGTGCGGACGCCAGTAAATCCAAGTTTGTGGGCTTCGCCAAAGGCGCCGCGTCCGGTTTAGGCGCGTTTATGGTCTTCCTCGACGTCATCAGCGGCGTCACGACGATCGTCGACGCGTACGATACCTACCTCGGCAAGATCAAGGGCAACCTCTACAACCAGTTCGAATGGGCAGTAACAAGACTGGAGGCGACCCCGAAGGGTCCCGCTCCGGGTGAATATTCCGATCAGTATAAGGCCTGCGTGCGGGCGTGCTTCGATTACGCCTACACCCTCAACACCCTGCGCGGTTATTACACCGCCGCCTACTACAAGGAGGTCGTTTCTTTCGTCATCACGCTGGCGGCTGACTTTATCGGCGCCGTCAAATCGGACGTCGGTCTTGCAGTGGGCATCACCAACTGGTCTCTCGGCAACGTGGCGGAGATCTTTACCAAGGGCGTGGCGGGAGCATACGAGGTGACCGTCAGCCAGATGGAATCGAGAGTGGCGACGACCTGTATCAGAGAAAAGGAACATGATGACAGCAGCCACAGCGGCAGCAAGCGCCATCCTATCACGAGTTCGACCTATATCGACCCCGCCGGCTTTGTGTATGAAGCGGTCGCATCCAACCGTGTCGAAGGCGTCACCGTGACCTGCTATTATAAAGGGCCTAACGGCGAACTCCTTTCCTGGGATGCCACGGAAGCGGAGCAGGAAAACCCGCTTATTACCGACGCGAACGGCGAATACCAGTGGTTCGTGCCGATCGGTAACTGGCGAGTTGTCGCCGAAAAAGACGGGTACGTGACCGCCGACAGCGCGAACGATCCTGCCGCCGTGAACGGCTGGCTGCCCGTGCCGCCGCCGCAGATGGAGGTCTATATCCCCATCGTTTCCACCGCCCTGCCTGAGGTGCAGAGCGTGGAAGCGGGCGCGGACTATATCCGTATCGAATTCAGCCAGTACATGGATATCGACGAGCTGACCTTCTTTAACGATCTGGTGACCGTGACCGACAACGGCGTTCCGGTCGAACTTGACTATACCTTTATCGACAGCGAGGTCTCGCCGACGAATAGCCTGAAATACTACGGAAGGATCTTGTACCTCTCCCGTCAGGACGGGCTGAAGTTCAGCGGCGACAAGCTGAAAGTTTCTGTCAGCCGTGACTTCTACAACTACGCCGGGAACGGCATGGCGGAAGACTACGAGAGCGACTTCCTCACCATCGAACAGATTGCCGGAACCCTCAGCCACTCCTACCCGAACCGCTTTGCCGTCAGCATCGGTGAAGAGGCGGATATCGTGGTGCGTCTCCTTGACACCGAGGGTAATCCGATGGCAAACGCCACCGTATCCGTGGAGAAGTACACCGACACCCTGACGCTGCCGATGGCGGTCATCACCGATAAGGACGGCAGAGCCGTGTTCCATACGATCGTCACAAGTTCGGGTTACGACACGCTCACCTTTACCTGCGGAGATGCGACCGTCGATCTGGAAACCTACGTCAATCCCATCGGTACCGCAAAGCCCGCAAAGCCCACCGCCAACATCGAGGACTTCGCTGTCGTGGCAAGCGGCACTCAGCTGATCCTCTCCTGCGCGACGGAGGGCGCGGTCATCCGCTACACGCTCAACGACACTTGCCCCTGCGACGACGACGCGCTGGTCTATGACGGACCGATCACCATCACGGAAGATACCTTCGTGCGCATCGCGGCGTGGACGGAAACGGGCGGTTACAGCGAACGGCTGAACCTTCATATCCTTTGCCAAAAAGCGCCGGAACTTTCGTTCTACGCTGCGTCGCTGACCCTGCAGAACAACCTCAAGGTCAATTTCTACGTCGAAAAGGATCCGATCGTTGCCGCCGGCTTCACCGACCTCTACACCGTGTTTGAAATGAACGGCAGAACGGTGACGGTCAGCGAGTACAGCGAGGTCACCTCCGGGGGCGTCGATTACTACGTGTTCAGTTTCCGCAACATCGCGCCGAATCTGATGAACGATACCATCCGTGCAACGCTTCACGGCGTCGAGGGCGGAAAGCCCTGCATCGGCGAAGAGTTGACCTACAGCGTTGCGACCTACTGCTATTCCATGCTCGGCAAAACGTATGACGCAAAGCTGCGCACCCTGCTCGTGGATCTTTTAAATTACGGCGCGGCGTCGCAGACCTATACCGGTTATAACAACGATGCGCTTGTAAACGCCGATCTCACCGCTGAACAGATCGCCTGGGGTACAGCCACCGATCCGGTGTTGACCTCTGTCACCAACGCGGAATACCGTACGGTAGAAGATCCCGCAGTCAACTGGGCGGGCGTATCGCTCCGATTGAACGACTCAGTCACGATGCAGTTCGTATTTACAACGGAAAGCATTGAAGGCGTTACGGTCAGGATCGAAAACGGCAGCGGCGCGCTTCTTAAAGAGATCACTCAGGAGGAGTTTAGGACCTCCGGCGGATACTACATCGCGGCATACAACGGACTCACCGCCGGTCAGATGAGCGAAACTGTTTACGCCACGGCGTATCGAGGAGACGAAGCGATCAGCAATACGGTTTCTTACAGCATCGAGTCGTACGCCTGTGCGAAACAGAACGATGCGGACGCGTCGCTCGCGGCGTTGGTTCGCGCGATGATGAGATACGGAAATGCGGCTTACGCCTATGTACACTAAGGGGGATTATGAAAATGAAACTTGAAAAGGAAAAGCAAAAGATGCAATATGAGCCGCCTTCCATTGAGACCATCCTGTTTGCAATAGAAGACATTCTGACCACAAGCGGAACAGGCGATCCGGGTGACGATCCCGGGATTGAACTTCCTCTCGATCCGTTTGACCTGATAGAGTCATGAAGAGGATACTGTTATTTGCTCTTGTCCTTGCTTTGCTTCTGACGTTTGTCGGCTGTACAGGTAACGGCAAGGACAAGAGTACGAATGAAACCGAAACGTCAGCTTCCTTGGCCGGTAAAACAGAATCCGTACCGGATGCGCCATCGGAAACGAAAACGGAAACGCCCGGATCTGCTGTCTCCGGGCAGCAAACGGATCCACCCGAAACAAGTGCCGCCGAACCCGACACAACCCGTCCCGGCACCAATGCGTCGAGCAGCACGAAGCAGCCGGTCGGACATTCCGAAACGGGCTCGTCAGAACCCGGCACGACCAACAGCGGTAAAGACAATTCGGGCGGTACAGAACCGTCGGGTGAACATACGGGAACGAATCCCGCAGAGTCCGGCACTACTAACACTGATAATTCGGGAGGCGTAGAACTGCCGATCGATTATTTCGGTTGATCGTACCTATCATAAAAGGATGAATAGAATATGAAATCAACAAAAAACAGGGCTATAAGCATTATGATTTGTTTGCTTATGCTTGCGCAAATAGTTCCTTCGAGTTGGTTTTCTGTTCCGGTTTTTGCCTATTCGCCCGAACCGGAGGAGATGGCCAACACCAAGAACGACATTGATTTGCCCATCGACCCATTCCATGTGTTATCCTACGTTTCCGCAAAGCCCGCAACTTGCACAGATAGCGGAAACAAGGCGTATTACGTCCGTTCTGACTGCGGTAAATGGTTCGAAGACTCACTTGGAACGGTTGAGATAACCGACAAATCAAGCGTCGTCATCCCCGCGTCGGGGCATACTCCTGCTGAGGCAGTACGAGAAAATGAAGTTGCCGCTATCTGTTGTGCCGCCGGGAGTTACGACGAGGTCGTTTACTGCTCTGTCTGCCATGAAGCAGTCAGTAGAGAGCCAAAAACGATCCCGATTGACGAGGACGCGCACGATTGGGGCGAATGGGTACAGACCAAAGCGCCTACCGAAACGGAGCCCGGCGAAGAAACCCGCACCTGCAAGAACGATCCGAGCCATATCGAAACAAGGGGAATATCCGTACTCGGTCATACCGAAGTGATCGACAAGGCGGTTGAGCCTACTTGTACCGCAAGCGGATTTACCGAGGGTAAGCATTGCTCAGTTTGCGGTGAAGTTCTCGTTGCACAGCAGACAGTTCCCGCAAAGGGACACAGTTTCGGCGACGAATGGACAGTAGACGTCGAGCCTACCGCCGAATCCGAAGGTCAGAAGTCCCGTCACTGTTCACGCTGCGACGAGGTGACAGACATCATCGTCATCGCAAAGCTCGTTGAGATCATCGATACTTCGAAAAAGTTCATCGACGTTGTTGAATCTTGGTCAAAACCCGGCATCGATTACGTCGTATCCTACGGTTACATGAATGGTACTGGTAACGGAACAACGTTCAGCCCCAGTGGTACAATGTCACGTTCCATGATCGTAACGGTTCTCTACAGAATCGCAGGTCAGCCGAGTCACAGTGGTGCAAATCCCTTCACGGATATCAACACAGGTTGGTACTATGATGCGGTTCTTTGGGCATACGAAAACGGTATAGTAACGGGTACCTCTGCAACAACATTTGCTCCCGATGGAGCGGTGACAAGAGAACAGATGGCGACATTCCTCTACAGATTTGCCAACCATATGGGTTATGACACCACTAACAAGGCAGATCTAACAGTATTCCCCGATGCCTCCAAGGTAGGCTCATGGGCATACGATGCACTCGCATGGGCAAATGCCGAAGGACTTATCACTGGTGCTGTTGTCGGTGGTGAAACTGTCCTGAATCCTCAGGGCGCAGCTACACGCGAACAGGTAGCGACCATCCTTATGCGCTTCTGCAAGGCGTTTGAGGAATAACTAAAACGAGAGGGCTGATCTTAGGATTGCACCTGTAAAATGAAAGTAGACACTCACAAAAGTGTGGGTGTCTACTTTTTTC
>CALCTE010000272.1 GCA_937893885.1 uncultured Clostridia bacterium
TGACCAGCATGGTACGGCCATCATCTCGGCTGCCGGCCTCCTGAATGCCCTCGAAGTGGCAGGCAAGAAGATTGAAGATGTACGTATCGTAGTGAACGGAGCCGGTGCTGCCGCCATTTCCTGTACCAAGCTTTACGAAGCCTTGGGCGCTACCCACGAAAACATCATCATGCTCGACTCCAAGGGTGTCATCACCAGCGACCGTGAGAAACTGGACGCAACCAAGCGTTACTTTGCGACCGACCGTCGTGACCTCCACACGTTGGCGGAAGCCATCCAAGGAGCAGACGTATTCCTCGGCCTGTCGAAAGGCAATGTATTGACCCAGGACATGATTCGCACAATGGCCGACCATCCGATTGTATTCGCATTGGCCAATCCCGTACCGGAAATCTCCTACGAAGATGCCATGGCAGCCCGTCCGGACGTATTGATGTCGACTGGCCGTAGCGACTATCCAAACCAAATCAACAATGTGATTGGCTTCCCTTATATCTTCCGTGGTGCTTTGGACGTAAGAGCATCCGATATTAACGATGAAATGAAGATCGCTGCCGCTAAAGCAATAGCAGGTATCATAAGCGACGAAGAGCTTCGTGCTGATTATATCATTCCCGATGCATTTGACAAGAGAGTTGCGCCTTCTGTTGCAAAAGCTGTAATGCAAGCTGCAAGAGATACGGGCGTCGCACGTATTTAACGTGAAAATTTTATAAATAAAAAGATGTAAGAAATCTCAATTTCTTACATCTTTTTTGTTTCTGTTTTTATTATTTTTATAACCGCGAATGTTATATCGTCTCTTCGCAATTTTGATTCTTTTGCAAGGTTTGTCAAATGATCACAAATATAACGCGCGTCCTTATTTATAACGCCAATTACTTGTGCAAATAGATTATCGTTATTTGAAAATGCTTCTGTTGCGCCGTCGGAGAACATTATTATCGTGTCACCTTCACACAGACGGAGCTTTATGCTTTCCGACACGTATTTGTCAACGATTCCTACTGGAGTAGTTTTTGCATTAAGCTCGTATTTTTTTCCGTTTCTTATCACAAGCGACGATGCACTGCCTGCCTTGTATAAATTCGCTTCACCACTGAAAATGTCTATTTGAAGAATATCCAAAGTTGTAAATACTTCATCAAATTTTTTTAAAAGGAGCTTGTTTATCATATCTATCGCTACGTTTACACTGCAACCTCCCGATATGAGCTTATTTAACATAATGCATGACATTCGAGAGGTACATGCGGCTTCCGTACCGCTTCCCATACCGTCACATATCACGGAATAATAATCAGCAGGTGTTCGAAAACTGCAAATACTATCTCCGCAAATAGGAGAATCTCTAAAACTGAGCTGTGATGAAGCACCGTCTATAACTATATTTGATTTCCGCGTGAAGCACATAGTATACTTATTTGAATTATACGTTATCTTTGGGAGAGCGAAGTCAATACCACATCCGTTCGATACGAGTTTTGCTAACGTCTTCACGCCTATACTGATCTTTGACGGCTTTACATCGTACGCGTAGGCGGTGACACCTCTTTTTCCTTGTGCAAAAACACCACTGTTTTCGACGCCGGCGCCAATGAGAATATTCGATATCTTTGAAGCAATTTCGGGGTTGGGGGCAAAGTCGGAATTTTCATCGTTTAGTGAGCTTAACGCCCTCGAAATATCCAACATTGAGTTTGCACTCTCAATACAGGAATCGTTTTCGCACTTATAAACTATAAGTTTTTTGTATTCGTTATTAATTGATTTTATTATCTCAGGATTACATATTTTCGGGAGCACTTCGCTTTTTGATGTTGGTATTTCACGGCCTTTTTGTAAGTATTTTTTTGAAAGTTTGATGACTTGAGAAAGACATTCGCGGCGAGTGTTGCAATTACCTTTATTTTTGCAGTTTGCACAAATGGAAGAAAGTGTGTCCTTAATTATCGTACAAAGTTCTCTCGGCGTTGCTTCGGTTTGGTGTTTGCTCATTCCGGAAAATATTTCGGAAAGTTCTTTGTACGTTTTAGAGAGCTTATCAATCCTGTTATTTACCGCACCTGCACTTGTAAAAGTTGGCACTGCATAATCGTATATTTTGATGTTGTCCCTATTTTTATCGTATATGATTCCAAGCTTTTTACCTACAAAAGAAACAGCGACGTATATGATGATTACGAGCACTACGTTTTGAAAAATGCTTTCTACGGTCTTTACGTCAGATGAATAAATGCCGTAAACAATGGAAATAAACAAAACTGAACAAATGGCGACTATATCGGAAAAATTATAGATTATACCAAATACTATTGCACATATTGCAATAAGCGGTGCATAGACCGCCGCATCCGCACCACTTGCAAGTCCGCATATCAGACCAACTATACCGCCTCTCATAAAACCGTATTTTGCGCTGGTGAAGATGGATAACAAAAATGCAAGGACAACAGCCGGATAAAAACCGTAAATATCTAACGGGCTAAGTGCAAAAAGCCCGGTAAACATAAGTGCGGCGGCACCGGCATCAGTTAAGTTTTCAAATCTTTCTTCAGGCAAAAAATAAACGGAATATAAGAAAGTAAACATAACGGATAAAACGATTGTAAAGATAGAAAACAAAAGATTTATAGATGAAAAGC
>CALCTE010000273.1 GCA_937893885.1 uncultured Clostridia bacterium
CTCTCCTCACTCGTAAACGGTGACATAGAATATGCACCGGGAAGGTCGACGGCAAAAAGCTTCTCACCCTTGGGCGAATACTTACTCTTGATTGAATGCTCCTTTTTGTCGACGGTAACGCCTGCCCAATTTCCAACCTTTTCATTACGTCCGGTAAGAGCGTTATACATCGTCGTCTTACCGGAATTGGGGTTACCCGTTAAAGCGATTCTCATAATTTTCTCCTTCTTCTTATTTCAGTTAGCATATGCTAATCAGTGGGTAAAACAATGGGCATCGGCAAATCTCGTTTTTAAATGATAATTGCCTCCGCCAAAGCATTGTCGATATTATAGCGGCCGTCCTTTATGGAAACAACGAGCCCGCCCTTTAAGTGAGAAACGACGGTTATCGGCTCTCCGCTGTAGCAGCCAAGCGAAAACAGAAAGGCATCAAGCTCTTCGTCATCGGTCTCAATGCGCTTTATGACGTATTCCTTTCCGTCCTCCGCACATTTCAGATTCACAATACCACCCACTTTCAGTTAGCTCGAGCTAACTCACTGCCGTAACAATGGTTAGCCTCAGCTAACACTATTATAATACTCTCGTTCTTGCATTTTGTCAATATTATTTTTCAAAAAATATCGAATTTTGCAGATTTGACGAAAAGCCTTGATTTATTTTGCGAAGTAGTATATAATATGTACAAAGGAAGGAGGTTAGAACCGTGGCTTTACAAGAATCGGGAGAAATGTATCTTGAAACGATATACGTGCTTTCCGAAAAAAAGGGAGCAGTACGTTCCTTGGACATCGCAGAATATATGGATTTTTCCAAGCCGAGCGTATCGAGAGCCGTAAAGCTTCTTAGGGAAGGCGAATATATCTCCGTCGATAAAAACGGATATATCACCCTCACCGAAAGCGGAAAAAGCGTCGCCGTTAAGATATTTGAACGTCACACGTTTTTGCGTAATCTTCTTGTGTCTATCGGTGTTGACGAGCAGACTGCGAGTGCTGACGCTTGTAAGCTGGAACACAGCATAAGCGACGAGTCATTTGAAGCACTGAAAAATTATATTCAGAATCGCACGTAATTTTTGTTAAAAGGCTTGATTTTACGCGTGATTTGTGGTTTAATATACGAAGACGGAGGTATAGCTCAGCTGGTTAGAGCGTTCGCTTGACGTGCGAAAGGTCTAGAGTTCGAACCTCTCTACCTCCACCAAACAAGAAGTCCGAGCCGCAAGGCTTGGGCTTTTTTGTTTGGTGGAATTTTTTTGAGAGGTTCGAAGCAGTGAGAAAAGGCTCCGGTGGAGCGTTTTCGAGCGGTGACCGATGAAATTTTCAAAGCACAACATTTTTCAGAAATCCGAGGGGCTTTGAAAATTTCAAGAAGAACCTCTCTACCTCCACCAAAAATCGACAAGTTCCGACAGAAGCTTGTCGATTTTTACTTCTTCACTCTTCACTCTTAACTCTTCACTTTTCTCTACAGTCGATTTTTGGAAAGTAAGAGGTAATGAGAAGTAAAGATATCCGCTTCGCAGATGATTTAGAATTTATTGTAAGAGTACAAATCCACACGCTAATTCTTCTCTACCATTTCCCATTCACTATACAAGCTAAAACGGTGTGAACTTCCGTTCACACCGTTTTTTATGTATTACATAAACGTAATAAGCTTGTTATAAAGGCTTACGTATTCGGTCGCTTGCTTATCCCAAGAGCTGTCTCTTGCCATATCGTTTTCGATAAGCTTGTTCCAAGTTTCCTTATCCTTTGCGTATATTTTCAAAGCGCTCTGCAAGGCATCAAGCATTTCCTCTTTGCTGTAGCTCTGGAACGTAAATCCAAGTCCCTCTCCGCTTGCCGCATCAAATGCGCTTACGGTGTCCTTGAGTCCGCCCGTAGCCTTAACAACGGGCACCGTGCCGTATCTCATAGCTATAAGTTGCGTAAGTCCGCAAGGCTCGCTCTTTGAAGGCATAAGAAGCATATCCGCCGATGCGTATACACGCGATGCAAGTTCAGAGTCGAACGCAAGATTTGCGGCAAACTTCTTGGGGTTCGCTTCTGCACACGCTTTAAGCGCCTGCTCGTACTTGCCCTCTCCCGTTCCCAAAATAACGAGCTGGATATCAAGCTTCATAAGCTCGTCGAGAGCTTCGCATACGAGATCGATTCCCTTATGGCCGACAAGACGGGTAACCATAGCAACAACAGGTACGTCTGCCTTCACTTTAAATCCAAGCTCCTTCTGCAAAGCAGCTTTATTTTTAGCCTTGCCTTCTTTAAAGCCATTTGCTGTATAATTTGCGACAAGTGACTTATCCTTAGCAGGATCGTAAAGCTTCGTGTCGATACCGTTCACGATGCCCGAAAGTTTAAAGGCGTGCTGTTTTACGATATCGTCGAGGCCGTAGGAGAAATAAGGATATTTGATCTCCTCGGCATACGTCTTGGAAACGGTCGTTACGGCATCTGCCGCAAGTATCGCACCCTTCATAAAGTTTATCGTACCTTCGAAGGTAAGCATCTTCGTATATTCGGGAGTAAGCCCAAGGGTGTCGCAAATGAAATAGGGGTCGTTCTCGCCTTGGTATTCGATATTATGGATAGTAAATACGCTCTTTGCGTCTCCAAGTCTGTCTTGGTAAAATGCACGAAGGAAAATCGGCACGAGCGCCGTCTGCCAATCGTTTGCGTGGATTATCTGCGGTTCGATACCGAGATGGCATATAGTCTCCAATACAGCTTTTGAAAAATAAGCAAATCTCTCGCCGTCGTCAAAATAGCCGTAAGCGTTATCTCTTCCGAAATAATATTCGTTATCTATAAGATATATCGTGACGTTGCCTCTTACCTTTGCTCTGAACACGCCAACGTGCTGACGCTTCCAGGAAAGTTCAACGCCGAAGCTGTCGATGAATTCCTTTCTTATGCTCTTGTTATCCTTTATAGATTTATAGTAAGGAAGAAAAACACAGACCTCGTTTCCCTTGTATTTTGAAAGCGCTGAGGGAAGTGACTGTGCTACGTCTCCGAGTCCGCCCGTTTTGATAAACGGTGCCGCCTCGCTTACAACAAATGCAACCTTCATACTGTTTCTCCTTTTCCTGTATCTTAACTCGTGCAGTTTATAATGTATATATTATACACTATCTAATTAAAATTTTCCATAGTTTTTGTAAAAAAAGTTGTGCTATTTATAAAAAACAAGGCGTTTTTACGCCTTGTTTTGTCTATTTTTTCTTTGACACGTCGGAAGCGTTATAATACACCGTACTGCCCGCAGGAACGGAGCTCGTAAGCCATACGTTACCGCCGATAACGCTGCCGTCGCCTACATACGTATCGCCGCCCAAAATGGTCGCGCCTGCGTATATCACCACGTTGTTTCCTATGTTGGGGTGACGCTTTATGTCTTTTACGGGATTACCCGCATCGTCCGTCTTAAAGCTCTTTGCACCGAGCGTGACACCTTGGTAGAGTTTAACGCGGTCACCTATGACCGTCGTTTCACCTATTACAATACCTGTGCCGTGGTCAATGAAGAAATATTCTCCTATCTCGGCACCCGCATGTATGTCAACGCCCGTCTTACCGTGCGCGTGCTCCGTCATCATTCTGGCAAGAAGCGGCACACCGAGGCGATAAAGCTCGTGAGCGAATCTGTAGATTGAAATCACATAAAAGCCGGGGTAGCATATAAGCACCATTTCTCTCGACTTTGCGGCAGGATCTCCCTGGTAAAGTGCTTCGATATCTTTAAGGAGCTTCTCGTATATCTTCGGAAGTTCCTCTATAAAATCGGCGCATATCTTCTTCGCGTCGAGACTCTCCCCCATCACCTCTCCGGCAAGCTCTATTTGCCTTTCAAGTCGCGAGGATACGTCCCACAAAAGTGCGTGAGAATTACGGCTGGTTGCCGCGAAATATGATGGAAAAAGAAGCGCGTGAAGGTCGGAAATTATCTTTTCGATTTCCTTCATAGAGGGAATCGCCTTGTTTTCTTTAAGTCCCGTCAAAGAAGCGTTTTTCGCTATTTCTTCTATCTTTCCTACCGTTTTTTCAACGAGTCCGTCGTTCATAAATGACTCCTCTTTTCTTTTTTAAGAATTTTGTCTTAACACTTCAAAAGCCAGCACCGAACAAGCCGCCGCCGCACCGAGAGATGCCGAAAAATCTCGTCCGTATTCGATGCGTGCCTCTACGTCTGAAAGTG
Source organism: uncultured Clostridia bacterium (assembly GCA_937893885.1). Taxonomy (GTDB): domain Bacteria; phylum Bacillota; class Clostridia; order Oscillospirales; family CAG-272; genus CALCTE01. The sequence goes on from CALCTE010000273.1 coordinate 4,209, forward strand.
CGCGAAGCTTTGCGTGAATGCCGCGCTTTTCGCCGCCGACAATCAAAACAAGCGGTCTTTTAAGCTCCGCCTCCTGCATAGGCACGGAATTTTCAGTATTGTCGCAAACAACTATGCGATAGCCTTTTTCCTTAAATGCACGAAGCGCATCATAACAGTCACAGCTTATCGCGTTTATATATTCCGATGCTCCTGCAGATGCACGGGCAACGACCGGCGCCGCACTAAACCAGTTCCTTTCGGGAAGAAGTATCCCGTCTGCTCCCGCCGCATATATGGCGCGAAGTGCCTGTCCGAAGTTATATGGGTCTTCCACTCCGTCAAGCAAAACGAAAAATCCGTTTTTCTCCGAGAGTGCCTTACAAAGAGGGAAATATTCCCTCTCTCCCACGTATGCTGCAACGCCGCCGTGAGTTTTGCCCGTACAAAGAGAGTCTATTTCCTCTCTTGACACCTCCAAAACGGGTATACCGCCCACCTCGGCCCTGCGAATTATCGGCATAAGCGCAAGCCTTTTTCGTCTGTCCGATTCGCGAGAAATAAGTATCTTCTCGACCTTTCTGCTTTTAGAGGACAATACGGCAAGGACTGCTGTTTGTCCTTCAATTAAAGTAAATTCACTCATAATAAGCTGTTTATATGGTTCTTGAGTCCGCCGAGAGCCGCCTGCATATTGTTTATGAACAATACGTCCGTTATGCCCTCTCTTTCGATAAGCTTTGCAAGCTTGGGGAACTTGCCCGCTTTAACAAGATTGTTATAGTAGCGCTGGTCTACCACGTATACCTCGTCGTAGTGAGCCGCAACGAAGGGCACGAAGCAGTTGCCGTAGCTTTCCTTTACGACGACGAGCTTCTTACCCGTCTTAGTCTCGGACTTATTCGTGATTATCGTAAGGGGATTATCGCCGTCGATGAACACGCCGTAGCTGTACTTTGCAGCAGTGGGCTTCTGTCTCAAAATATAGCCTCTGTCGACCTTAGTAAGTGCAGAGTTGTAATAGGTCATTGAGAAGGTGTAGTCCTTGTGATAGAACGTCTCGACGTAGTCGGGCTCGTTTTTCAATTTGGCGTCCTTCGTCGCGTCATAAAGAGTGCCGAGATAGCCCTCGAAGTTCTTTATCTCGAAATCGCTTTCGTCAAGCGGTGTAAAGCCTGCCGCCTTTGCAAATTCTCTGTAAGCGTAGTACGCGCCTCTTTGCGTCCAATGGTGGTCGGTGCGGAAGAAGATATATTCATCTCTGTTGTTATAAAGTGCATCAAATATGCGTACAGGCGTAATACCCTCGCTAAGCTTACTGTAGATATGTTCGATACCTGCCTTCTGGTCGCCATCCTTATCAGCATACTTCGATGGCAACGCAAACGCGCTGTTCTTGGGAATTACGAGGTTATATACGTTTACGGTTTCGGGAAGAGCCGCGCGCCACTTATTGATTATCTCTGCATACTTTTCTCCCTGCGCGTCGTTACGTCCGAATATCTCAAACGCGGTATTACCGACAACGAATATCTGATTCTTAAACGAACCTTCTTCGTCCTCCAAGGGATTCTCTATAGGCTCGTCGGGCACGTCGGGTACATCGGGTGTATCACCGTTACCGACATCTCCCGGCTTTTCACCGAGTCTGTAAACAAATGCAGCTTCAGGGCTTGCCGCAAGCAAGTTATTTATCGCGTTATGTGCGTTGTAGGCGTCGAATATCTCCTTTTTTACAGCAGTATTCGAGTTTTCGTCCTCTTCGTCCGTGACGGCGCTGCTGTCATTCGTGTCATAGTTAGGACCGTCGTATATAGACGCGCTGTCGTCGCTTTTCGGGCCTCTTAACGCTTCAAGCTTCTTCGCCGTATCCGCAAGTGTATCACGGAATGGGAAGGTGTCGGAATAGTAAAGCTCGAAGGCGGCGGTATAGTCACCGCTCATAAGCGCGCCGAAGCTAAACTTGGGCATAAGCTCCAAAACGCGATTCTCCGTCTGCGATACCTTGGGTTTGGGGGCGATGAGCGCGATAAACGCCATAGCAAATATCGCAAAGCAGAACACGCCCGACAGTATCGCGGGAACGAGCTTTCTTGCGATTCCCGTCTTTTTCGCGGAAGCGCTCTTTTGCTGTGTGGGCTCTCTGTATACAGTTGTTTTGTTAGTTGCGTGTTTCATTTTCTCACCCCTTAATATCTGAAGTAAAGGAAGGGATTGAAGCTGTTACCAATAAGCATTATCGTTGAGATAACGAGAAGGAGAATACTCAAAGCAGAGCTTACAATGTCGTTGGTGTAGATAAGCACGCCGTACTTTCTCTGTGCGCGAAGGGCAATATACTTCGTTATCTTCAAAACGGGCTGTGTCATAACGATAGCCACGATAAACCACCAAAGGTTATTCTGCACTAAAAGTCCGCCGTTTACCGTGCTCTTCTCTACTCCTCCACCGTACATTACGCCGAGGTATTCAAGAAGCTTTGGTGTGCTTTCGAAGTAAAATAGCGTCCAACCCATAAGAGTAATATAGATAAATATCGCTTTCTGCACGATAAATATGCAGGCATTTATTATCATTGCCGTCGTTTTATTAAACATTCTCTTGATGTTCTTCTTCGCATTTGCAAGAGGCTTCAAGACGAAATACTTTTCCAAAACGAGAAGCACTCCGTAGAAAAGTCCCCACAAAACGTAGTTCCAAGACGCGCCGTGCCAAAGTCCCGTAAGCGCCCAAACTACGAAAATATTAAAGAGCATATGCCTTCTGTTGCCACCGAGAGGAATATATACGTAATCTCTGAAGAACGACGAAAGGGATATATGCCACCTTCTCCAAAATTCCGTTATTGTCGTTGCGGCATACGGATACTTGAAGTTTTCGGGGAAATGGAAGCCGAACATTCTGCCAAGTCCTATCGCCATATCCGAATATCCCGAGAAGTCGTAATATATCTGCAAAGCGTACATAAATACGCCTATCCACGCTTCGCTCGTCGTAAGAACTGCGGAGGGATTTTCCACCGCCATTATCTTATTAACGAACTCGCCCGCGACGTTTGCAAGGAGCACTTTTTTACCGAGACCGAAGCAAAAGCGCTTAATACCCTTTGAAAATTCGTGCACGTTTACGCTTCTTTTTGCCATCTCGGACTCAATCCAGCTATATCTTACGATTGGACCTGCAATAAGCTGAAAGAACATTGAGATGTAAAGAAGGAAGTTGACGAAGGAGCGTTGCGCTTTCACCTCGCCCCTGTATACGTCAATGGTATATGAGAGCTTCTGGAAGGTAAAGAAAGATATTCCGATAGGAAGCGTAAATGCGGGAACGGCAAGAGATGCGCCGAAAATGCCGTTTATGTTTTCAACGAGGAATCCACTGTATTTAAAAAGTCCGATTACGGCGATATTTTCCACAACCGAAAGTATCATAAGAAGCTTCGCCGTTTGCTTATTGCCCTTATGCAGTTGCTTTTCTATATTAAGTCCGAGCACGTAGTCGATTGCACAGCCGACTATAAGAAGTATGACCCAGAACGGCTCGCCCCAGGCATAGAAAAACACCGAGAGCGCGCAGAGTATCGTATTCCTGATCTTTATGTCCTTCGACCAAAAATACGTAACGAGCGCCACGGCTAAAAATACGTACATAAATACAAGACTTGAAAATACCATTTTTAACTTCCTCTTTACAGAATTATACTTATATATTATACAATTTTACAAGCTTAAAGTCAACGAATTATTTGAAATGAGTAAATAATTGTTAAAAATTCGGCATTGTTATTGTGTTTGGCAATAAAGTTTGCTATAATATAGTAAATAATAAACGTCGGAGGTACGTTATGGAAGCCGAAAAGATGATAGATCTCATTTTGACAAGAAGAAGCATCAGAAAATTTGAAAGCACTCCCGTAGAGGACGAAAAGCTCGAAAAGATCTTAAAGTGCGCCGCATTTGCCCCTACGGCAAAAAACACTAAGGCGTGGAAATTCGTCGTGACTACGGACAGAAGCATCATCGACAAGGTCATCGCATCTCACCCCTACTCATCTCCGCTTAAAACGGCACCCGTTATGATAGCAGTTTGCATGGACTACGATAAGGTGCTGCCCGGATATGCGCCCGTCGATGCGTCCGCCGCAACCGAAAACATTCTCCTTGCCGCTCATGCGCAGGGCCTTGCAACGTGCTGGCTCGGCGTATATCCCAACGCCGACAGAATCGACGCTTTAAAGGAGATACTTGGACTTGAGGATAACCTCGACGTCATAAATCTCGTCGCGCTCGGATACGGCGACGAAGAACCGAAAACTCCCCACAGAGACTATAACGATTACGTTATAAGAAAGTAATGAAGAAAGTCAAAAAAATTGCTCTTTCGGGGATACTTACAGCGCTTTGCGTGGTGATTTTGTTTATTGGAAGTATTATCGAAACTCTCGATATGACCGTCGCCGCAATAGCCTCGTTCGTAATAATGCTTGCAATAATAGAGCTCGGCTCGTACTACCCCGTTTTGATATACGCCGCCGTTTCGGTTTTGGGACTTTTGCTTTTGCCAAATAAATACGGCGTGCTGATATATTGCCTTTTTTACGGCTTTTACCCTATGATAAAAACGCGCCTCGAAGCGAAAATAAAGCCCCGTCCCCTGCTTTTTTTCGTAAAGCTTATAATATTTGCCGCAAGTCAGACTGCGGCGGAGCTTTTGTGGCTTTTTATTTTCGCAGGCAGCGCCGTCGAAGACTCGTTTGCAATTATCGCGGCGACAGTTGCTCTTGCGCTAGTGACCTTCGTCATCTTCGATTTCGCGCTTTCTTATCTTACTGCGGTGTACAAGCTTAAATGGAGAAATTACATCAAAAAATTTTTATAGAGGTTATGAAATGATAAAAAGTATGACCGGCTTCGGAAGAGCCGAAAAACAAACTGCGACAAAGCTCATCACCTTTGAGCTTCGCTCCGTAAACAGCAGATATCTTGATACTAACGTAAGGCTTCCCAGAAGCTGTAACTTTATGGAGGAGAAAATCAAAAAGCTTATCGGCACGCATACCTCGCGCGCAAAAGCCGACGCCTTTTTGACAGTTGAAAATACCGCAAGCGACACGCTTTCGATATGTATTGATAAGGTCTACGCGGAGGCGTATATCGCGGCGCTTCGCGACCTTCAAAGCACCTTTAATCTTCGCGACGACATAAGCGCTATGAGCGTTGCGAGAAATCAGGAGGTATTTACCGTGGAAAAAACCAAAGAAGACGAGGAAGCGTTCTGGAACGATGTTAAAGAAGTTGCGGAAGAAGCGCTCGCGTCTTATGATGAAATGCGTCTGGCCGAGGGCAAAAAGCTTTACGAGTTTTTCATTTCATCGCTTGACGTCATAGCAGGCTACGTTGACAAAGTAGAAGAGCTCTCCCCCGCAACGCTTGAGGCGTACCGCGAGCGCCTTCATGCGCGTATAACGGAAATGCTCGGCGACACGCAGGTGGACGAAGGAAGGCTTTTAACTGAATGCGCGATATTCGCGGACAAGATATCCGTCACAGAGGAGCTCACGCGCCTTCGCTCACACATAGCGCAGTTTAAGGAGATACTCAAGGAAACGACCCCCGTCGGAAGAAAGCTCGATTTTCTCACGCAAGAGCTTAACCGCGAGATAAACACCGTAGGCTCAAAGGCAAATGATAACGCTATCGCGAAAATAGTTATCGAAGTCAAATCCGAGATCGAAAAGATAAGAGAACAGGTACAAAACGTAGAATAGAGGGATATAAATGAAGCTTATAAACGTCGGATTCGGCAATACCGTCGCGGCGGAGAGAGTCATAACCGTCGCATCTCCCGAGTCAGCGCCGATAAAGCGTATAATAATTGAAGCAAAGGAAGAGCGCCGCGCCATTGACGTAACATGCGGAAGAAAGACGAAATGTGTCATAATTTGCGACAGCGGACACGTCATACTTTCGTCGCTTACCGCGGAGACGGTGAGCGCGAGAATTAACGAAGCGGAAAACGGAGGAGAAGCCGATGACTAAAGGTATCGTTGCGATAATTTCGGGACCTGCGGGTTCGGGTAAGGGCTCGGTGGTCAAAATGCTCTGCGCGGAGTATGATAACTTTAATCTGTCCGTTTCCTGCACGACACGCGCACCTCGACCGGGAGAAAAAGACGGCAGAGAATATTTCTTCATAAGCCGTGAGGAGTTCCAAAATCGCCTTGCGGAAGGTAGGATTCTTGAGCACACGGAGTATTGCGGCAACTTTTACGGAACGCCGGCAGATTACGTTAAAAAACTTGTCGAAGAAGGTAAGGACGTAATTTTGGAGATAGAGACCGACGGCGCAAGACAGATAAAGGAGCTTATGCCCGAGGCAATAACTATTTTCCTCGTGCCCGAAAGCAAGGAAAGGATACGTGAACGGCTTACGGGCAGGGGCACGGAAAGCCCGGAGGTTATTGAAAAGCGCCTTAGAAAAGCCGAAAAAGAACTTAAAATCGCGCGCGGTTACGATTACGTCGTCGTAAATCCGACGGGCAATATCGAGGAAGCAGTGAAAAACGTCGCGGCTATATTCCGCGCGGAAAAGTGCCAAGTTTCGCGTAACGAGCAATTCTTCGACAATTTTTGATAGTCTGAAAAACAGTAAAAATTGAAGCGGACGACCGATGGTCGCCCGCTTTCTTTTTATAAATATTCACGAAAGCAGTTGCGGTGTCGTATTCGTTTGCTTTATATAGCTTCCGGCGTATATCTCAGAGTTAGAGTCAACCGCCTCTACAATCGCGCCGAGTTGCATAAGCGTTATGCGCACGCTTAAATTTTCAAGCACCATAGTATTCGTTCCGCTTGGCCTTATCGTGCCGCTTATAATATTTTTGCTATCAAGCTTTATCATATACGTCAGTGTGTTGAGTATTCCCGATTCGCCGATAGTGAGCTCGCCCACCGTACTCTTATACGTGCCGTGCCAGAAGGAAAGATCGTGTATAACGTCTTCCACGATCTCATCATCGGAAGAACCTATAACGTATCCGTAGTTATCGGTTGCAGGAAAATAAGTGCGCTCTTTCGCTTTTGTGAACGTGCCTTCCATACCGTCAATAGTAATGATTTCTTTCGCGAGGACGCCGTACCACGTTGAGAGTTCGCCCGTTATTGTGAGCTTGTCGTCCTCGGCAATATAAGTGCATTCTTCAGTACTGATAGCGTTGGAAACGATGCAGGCGCCGTCTTTTTTAAATTCAATGCTTATATAGGAGGCGTGATTATCCCATATCGTATCGGGAAGTTGTTTTGCTAAATCGACCTCTTTTGCGCAAGAGCAAAGCGTTATAAGCATTACCGCGCACAAAAGTGAGGATATTATTTTTTTCATTATGCTGTACCTCCTTATAGCTTGATTACTTCTGAGCGTGGCTTAAGCTTCATATCATCGTCCCAGACATAGATCTGAATCTTGCTTCCGCCCGAAGGAATTGTAGGATTGTTAAATTCTACAAG
>CALCTE010000274.1 GCA_937893885.1 uncultured Clostridia bacterium
TCCCCGTATCCACTGAAGAATCAGTATGCCGTTGAGTGCAATGGTAACGGGGTTGCAAGCTTCAAAAATTGCGAATTCAAGAATTATATGCATACGTACGGTCCCGCCATCCGCGCGTTTTATGGGGATTATACGCTGACTCCCTCTATTGAAGCGGAACACGGCGACAACGTGCCGTATCGGTTGGAACTGAATCTGGAGGGATGCAGCTTTTCGTCCAACGCCTCACTGTACGGCGGCGGTGCAGTCTACGTTGAAGCAACCGGCAAGAACGTAACGCTTAACGTGAAGGATTGCAGCTTTAAGGAAAACAAATCAGGCTTTGTTCAAAATGCGGTCGGCGGCGGAGCGGTATACGTGAAAAATACCGTTGCTACCTTTGAGGGATGCGTTTTCGAGAAGAACGACGCAAATTATTATTACGGCGGCGAAAGATTTTGGGCGGATAAGCTGTGCGGCGGTGCAATCGGATGTGACGACGGCTCCTCCCTTACCGTTCGCAATTGCAAGATCATCGGAAACAAGGCATCGTTTGGCGGAGCAATCGGCATTCTTATATCAAGCGCGGATATTGAGGACTGCTATATAAACGAAAACAAAGCAATTCCCGAAACCGAGAGTGCGTCAGGCAATCTCGGATTATGCAGTGAGCGGGGACTCGGCGGTGCGATATATCTCAACGGCGCAACGAACGTAACAGTAAGCAATACCGAAATCCGTAAAAATTACGCCGAGAACGCAATGGGCGCGATATACACGGATTATGCTCCTTCTTTGGATTACAGCACTCGCTCGGTAGAGCTTCTGTTCTGCACGATAGAGGGCAACACCTGTAAAATGAATATGTCCGACTATATGGGGTACGGCGAGGACAGATGGCTTTGGTATTCGTGGTACACCGATTTCTTTGATATAAGCTATCTCGAATATTATGGAAATCTGGTGGTTGATGGTATATATGAAACTCACCTGCCTAAAACCGAACAGCCCACCGAGGAAAACGGATACAACTATTTCGGCAGTACTGCCCCGTCAGAGTGGTACAACGATGAAGGACATCTCGTACACGCCCCCACGGTTTCCACCGACTTTATTAAGGAAAAGCTCGGTGACAAAAATTACTACGGTACGTTTACCGTTGGCGCAAACAATCACGACGTAACCTTCCGATTCTTTGCGGACGGCGAGTGGAAGCATACGGTAACAGTCCCTTCGGGCGTGATACCTACATTACCCGATCTGTTAAAAACGGGATACACGCTGACCTCTTGGACACTTGGTGAAGAAACGAACTATGATCCGGGCAGTCCTTTAGTGGTTGGCAACGAAACCGAAAATGTAGACATTTATGCAGTATATACCCCCAATATCTACAAGGTAACCTTCGACTTTGGTTATAATCAGACCGAAGCAACGCAGACCTTTGGCGAAGCACTTTCTCTCCCCGAGGTCATTGAACGCACGGGATATACCTTTGTCGGCTGGTTTACCATGCCGGACGGCGGAGGCGAGCCCATTGCGGACGGTGAACCCCTTTTGCGTGCAGAAAATGTGACCTACTATGCGTATTACCGAAATAAAGTGTCCGCACTTCCCATTGTGCTGATCGCCTCCGCCATTGTCCTCATCATAGCCGGTGCGGCATGGTTTGTGACCTCACACAGAAGAAATGCTGCGGCTGCATCAGCCTT
>CALCTE010000275.1 GCA_937893885.1 uncultured Clostridia bacterium
CCAATGACGAATCCCTCAAAGCTGTTGGATATTTCGGCAACCTCTACGCCGATAACAATTCTTGCAATAATGCTCATAATAAGACCAACAACGGGAACTGCGATTGAAAAAATACCGATCTCACGGAACATACGCACGTTGTCGGGCTGAAAAGGCGTTCTTCCCTCGGATTTTTTAATAATCAGATGGAGATTTCTGAAAATCATAGCAATCAGTGCAAGAATGAGAACTGCACCGATGCCGAACAAACAAAGCGCTGTCATATCAATTTGACCGTCTGTGACAGCCGCATGAATTTCAAAGCCATAAACGGACAAGTCTGCTCCGCAGCACTCCTTCGCATCGTAGCCGATGAAATAACCAACCCAAGACGGATTAACCAAAGCACAAACGGTCGCCGCCAACATTAAGCCTGCTCCAACCCACTGGAATACCTCTACTATCTTCGTAACTACCTTTGCCATATTGGCAATAAATTTGCTGAAGTTTTTCATTTTGCACACCTCAAAAATAAAAATTATTTTGTCTTTCCGGTTCGACAGTATAATTATAGCACCATTTTTTACGCTTGTCAATAGGTTTTTAATGTTTGTCGATAATTTTTATATTTTTGCAATTAAATCGTGTTGACATTTAAAATTAGATTTGGTACAATATTGACAGTGATTTTTTGGAGGCAAATATGGACAAAGCATTATACCCGATGATATTCAAACGCAAATCGTTTCACCTATTTCGTGAGACCGATCATATAAGTCAAGCCCAGCTTGAACAGATAGCGGCACAATACAAGACCTTTACCCCGCTTGTTGATAATATTCAAACCGCCATCCGCATCTTACCTGCCAACAATACCACCTGTAAGCGTGGGCAAGAATACTGCATCCTTTTATATAGCGAACGTAAAGATAACTACCTACAAAACATTGGCTATATCGGAGAACAGCTTGATCTGTATCTCGCATCCTTGGGAATCGGCGCGCTTTGGTTCGGTATAGGCAAAACCGATGAGCCTATCTACAACGGTCTTGACTTTGTAATTATGATTGCGATTGCCAAGGTTTCCGAGGATAAGTTCCGCAAGGATATGTATAAGAGTAAGCGCAAGCCGCTTGATGAAATATGGAACGGTGAGCATTACCGCGATATCGGAAACATCGTGAGATTTGCGCCCAGTGCCTGCAACACACAACCGTGGAAGGTAACGACAGAAGAAAGAGCCTTGACCGTCTACCGCTACAAGAAGCCGGGCAAGCGCGGTATTATGCCTGCGGACAAGGTGGCACATTACAACCGCATTGATATCGGTATCTTTTTGTGCTTTCTTGAGCTTTGCCTGATGCAGAGTGGCATTTCGTATGAACGTGAGGTTTTTACGGATACCGCCGAAAATGATTGCGAGGAAGTGCTGACCGCAAAATATAAGCTGATATGAAGATAGCGGCAAGGATTTTTCGTCCTTGCCGCTACATTTTTCAGTTGTAATCTCACCGACAAATTGGAATTTATCGACCAGCTATGCCTTTTCCAACCACATAAATACCAACCAGCATTTCAGCGATTGATATTCCCAATAGAAGTCCTGAGAAAAAATCTTTTACATTGGAACCGCCAAGCGTATAAGAAAGTGCCTGCAATGCAATTCCCATTACAATAAGTAACACTCCGTAAAGCAAGTTTTTTTGCTTTTCCAAATCCTGTGTCCTTTTCAGCAAATCCATGATTTGCTCGTCATCATATGCGCGAACACTTCTTTCCTCGGCAGCTTCTCCATCCATTAGCTCTGCAACTGTAATTTCTAATTCTTCACATAAGATTTTTACGACAGAGTAATCGGGCATGCATTTGCCTGTTTCCCATTTCGAAACGGTTTTATTAGATACTCCAAGCTTTTCTGCCAACTGTTCCTGTGTAAGGCTTTTCTCTTTTCTTTTTTGTGCTATAAACTTTCCCGTTGCTTGTTGATTCATTTTCTCTACCTCCGTTTGTTGTTTGTAGAAAAAGCATACCTCTTTTCTCTGAAAAACAACATCCCCTATTTGGAGAATCTAAGTGGAATTACTAATTATTCCTGCAAATTCTTATTGGTAATGACATCGACTTCGGGAGTTTCGATGACATTTGTCGCATCAAAGGTACCACCCATACCAACTTCCAGTACTACGGTATCACACTTCTTGCGCAGGAAATATTCAAAGGCAATGCAGCATACCAGTTCGAACTCGGTGGGAGATTCCTTCATGGAATCCGTCAGAGGTTTGATATATTCCGTAACAGCCACCAATTCCTCATCTGTAATATCTACGCCGTCCACCTGTATTGAAATACTGTATGAGCCGAAACCCGATGACCGTCTTTTTTCACTATCCAAGAGTTATCTCTACCGCAAAATGGAACAGGGCAGCAAAGCAATGGGATTGCAGCGAATTCGAGTGCACGATTTGCGGCATTCCCACGTATCCCTCCTGATTCATATGGGATACAGTGCCGTGGCAATCGCGGAACGGATGGGACATGAGTCTATCGACATTACTTTCCGGTATGCGCACCTGTTCCCCACTGTGCAACGGCAAATGGCTGCTGATTTGAATGCGTTGCAGGAAGGAGGTGATGAAAATGTCTGCTAAGGCTCGCGATGGACAAGGACGATGGCGCTGTAAGACAATCGGTGTGCGGGTATCTCCTGAGGAAAATGCCGAGATCGACGCATTGGCGGCCTTATCCGGGATGTCCAAACAGGACTATTGTATGTACGTTAACTACTGGTCGATCTTATACTGCATGCTTGGTCTGCCACCTGTTGCGTAGTCCATTTGACCGATTACTATGCCGGCTTCCGTCAGGTAGGATAAGTATCTTCTGACCGTAACACTCGTCAGCCCAACCTGACTGGCAATCTCCTCGCCTGTAAGCCAAGCTTGTGCATTGCTGCGCAGATAGGAGACGATGCAGTTTAGTGTATTGTCCTGAATCCCTTTCGGATGGATTTCTGCGCTTTTTCTTTTGGTGTTATCAATGATAAAATCAATGCTTTTCTGATTCAGCTTGTCCAGATCTTTAAGCGCATCCACATGGGCAATATACTTTTCAAGTGCTATGCGGAAACGCTCAAAAGTAAATGGCTTAATTAGGTAATCAACGATACCAAGGTGAAGTGCTTCTTCCAAAGCTTCACGCTCGTCTGCGGCAGTCACCATGATCACATCCACGGGAATCTGCCGTTTGCGGATCTGACGCAGTGTCTCAAATCCGTCCATTTGTGGCATGAACACATCCAGGATAAGTAAGTCTGCTTCGTTACTGCTTAAATAATCTAATGCTGCAGCACCGTCTTTGCAGGTGCCAACAACAGTGAACTGTTTGTTCTTTTTTACATATTGTTCGTTGATCATGGCAACCATTGGATCGTCTTCTACAATCAGTACCCGATACATCAGCCCCCCTCCTTCTTAAACTTTATAGTAAACGATGTTCCCATTCCGGGTTCCGACTCTACCGTAACAGAACCGCCAAGAGCTTCCACCATTGACTTCACTTGATAGAGTCCCGTTCCGCGACCGCTGCCTTTGGTTGAAAAGCCTTTTACGAAGATATTTTCCAAGTTCTCCGGCAGGATTCCTTCTCCTGTGTCCTGTACGGTGATTAAAACTGCACCGGGTCGTGAGAAGATTCCAAAAAGCATCTCCTTTTTGTGAATCGTTTGGTGGTTCATTGCTTCATAAGCATTCTCAATCAGGTTTCCAATCACGGTGACTAAGGTTTCTACCGGGAGATGGAGATCCGCACTGGTATAGCTACTGCCTTCTCGCAGTGTGAATTTTACGTTCAGCTCTGCAGCACGCGCGGTTTTTCCAATCAGCAAGGCAGCAACAGCAGGTTCATCCACTGCATTCATGATCCCACTTATCGTTGCTCTTTGGACAATTGTGATATTTTCAATGTATTCTGTTGCTTCTTTGTACATCTCCATTTGAATCAAGCCGAGGATTACATGAAGCTTATTGGTGAAGTCATGGTTGTTGGCGCGCATGGAATCCACCAGATACCGCGTTCCCGTCAGATCCTCCATGAGCTTGGTATACTCTGTCCTGTTATGAAGAATCCCCACCGTACCGATCAGCCTTTCCCCTTCACGAATGGGTATTCGGTCAATCAGCACATCTGCATTTCCCAGATTGATTTCCTGAATATGAAACTCCTTTTCGGCGCCGGTTAGCGCGCGCAGAAGTCTTTCGCCATTCGGCAGCGTGTCAAGTCTTCTGCCAACGATCTGCTTTTTTTCCGTTCCGTTCTGATCGGCCAGCATATCATAGGCGGAGCTGTTTGCAAACTGAATGGTTCCCTTGCTGTCCGCTGCAATGATTCCTTCGTCCAGCGACTCCAGAATATTATCCCGTATACGGTACATTGCCGAGAATACGTCAGGCTCATGCCCCATCAGACTCGCCTTGATCCGCGAGGACAGTTCGGCTGAAATCATCAGCTCGACCAAAACTGCCGCTACAGTGATCAGCAGAAAAATCTGTCGCTTCTGTTCTTTAATCTCTATACCA
>CALCTE010000276.1 GCA_937893885.1 uncultured Clostridia bacterium
CAATGCTTGCCTTGACAACCTGACCACGAACCTCATCGGGAGCGGCGGAAACACCGCACTCGAGAACGTAAGGAAGCTCCATTATAACGCTTTCTATCTCGAACGGGCCTATGCGGTATCCGGAAGATTTGATGACGTCATCGCCTCTGCCGACGTACCAATAAAATCCGTCCTCGTCGCACCACGCCATATCACCCGTGTGATAGTAGCCGTCATGCCATACCTCTTTCGTTTTCTCTTCATCGTTATAGTATCCCGTGAAGAGTCCGCATGGTGCACCCTCAACGGTGCGGATAACTATCTCGCCTGTTTCGCCCTTCTTTACGGGCTTACCGTCTGTATCCATAAGCTCGACCTTGTATATCGGTGCGGGTCTGCCCATGGAACCGAGCTTATGAGGTGCGCCCGTAAGGTTTCCGATAACCATGGTGGTCTCGGTCTGACCAAAGCCCTCAAGTATCTGAAGGCCCGTCGCCTTTTCAAACTGGCGGTATATCTCGGGGTTAAGCGCTTCTCCCGCCGTAGTCATATGCTTTACGCTTGAAAGATCGTATTTGGAGATATCCTCCTTGACCATCATTCGAAGCATCGTGGGAGGTGCACAGAAAGTGGTAATGTTGTATTTTGCGAACATCGGAAGTATATCCGCCGCGCTGAAGCGGTCAAAATCGTAAACGAAGGTCGCCGCCTCGCAAAGCCACTGTCCGTAGAATTTGCCCCACATCGACTTTGCCCAGCCCGTATCCGAGATGGTAAAGTGAAGCCCGTCGGGATCTACGTTATGCCAATATTTCGCGGTATGGAAATGTCCGAGTGCATATCTGTAGTCATGAGCGGCTATCTTGGGATAACCCGTCGTGCCCGATGTAAAGAACATTATCATCGTATCGTCGCCGCCGGGACTGTCCTCGGTTCTCTCGAAATGAGTGCTGAAAAGTGAAGCCTCGTCATCAAAGTTTCTCCAGCCCTCTCGATATCCCTCGACTATTATCTTATGCTTAAGTCCGCCGTAGCTTTGTGCGGCTTTGTCGACCTCTTCGGCGCACGCACCCTTTGATGTGCATATTACTGCGGAAATGCCCGCCGTTTCAAGACGGTACTCTATATCGTGTGCAAGGAGCTGATTCATCGCAGGTATACCGATAGCGCCAATGCGGTTAAGTCCGAGCATCGCATACCAGAACTGATAGTGCCTGCCCATCATAAGCATTACCTTGTCGCCCTTTTTGATGCCCAAAGACTTAAAGTAGTTTGCGGCTTTGCACGAATTTTTCTTTACGTCGGAAAAGCTTATGTACTTCTCGGTCTTATCTGTCGAAATATGGAGCATCGCCGTCTTATCAGGGTCTTTTTTCGCGATGACATCAAGAATATCGTAAGCAAAATTGAACTTTTCGGTATTCTTGAAGCTTATGGATAAAGGCGTACCCTTTTCATCTTCAACAACGTCGATGAATTTTTTATACGCGCGCTCTGCATCGTCTCTTTTAAGAGGCGTTTTCGCCTCCAAAATAGTCTGTTTTCGGAGTTCGGGAATAGGCTCGCCCGTGGGGTTTAGGACTATCGCGTAGAAGGTGCAGTCACCGCCGCCGACGGCTATGACTGCCCCCTGGGCCCCGAAGTTGTCGCCGCACCGCAATAAGGAATTGACAATTGACAATTGATAATTGATAATTGTCCGCGACCTTTACATTACCGCCAGATCTT
>CALCTE010000277.1 GCA_937893885.1 uncultured Clostridia bacterium
TAAAAACAGGTGTATCGAACTGCTCGGACAGGTCATACGCCAGCTTCGTAAAGGCAAGCGCTTCATCGGAATCAGACGGCTCGAGCATGGGAATTTTGGAAGCGCGTGCGTAATGACGCGAATCCTGCTCGTTTTGCGATGAGTGCATTCCCGGGTCGTCTGCTACGCAGAAAACAAGTCCGCCGTTAACTCCCGTATAGCTTACGGTAAAAATGGGGTCAGCCATTACGTTTAAACCAACGTGCTTCATGCAAGACATTGCTCTAGCGCCGCCTATAGATGCGCCTATAGCAACTTCTGCGGCCACTTTTTCATTGGGTGCCCATTCGCAGTAAATTTCATTGTATTCGGTTACTGCTTCCGTAATTTCAGTGCTGGGGGTACCGGGATATGATGAAACAAGGTTTGCTCCAGCTTCATACGCTCCTCGTGCTACCGCAGCGTTTCCAAGTAATATTTTTTTCATTGTCGTTCCTTTCGTTAAATGATCTCGTTTTGCTTCGCTACAAGCTTATCGCCACTGTACATTTTTCGAAGCTTTGGTTTTTCTATCTTTCCGGTTGGGTTTCTCGGTATTTTATCAAATATAACCTTTCTTGGACGCTTATAACGGGGGAGAGTGTTACAAAAGAGATTGAATTCATCTTCCGTCATAGTTTCACCGTCTTTAAGCTCAATAATTGCTGCTGCAATTTCTCCAAGGCGGGCGTCAGGCACTCCTATAACTGCGGCATCCTTTATCTTGTCGTTCTTGCGAATGAAATTTTCTATCTGCACGGGATAAATATTTTCACCGCCTGTAATTATTACGTCCTTTTTTCTGTCTACGAGGTAGTAGAAGCCGTCTTCATCCTGCTCTGCCATATCTCCTGTATAAAGCCAACCGTCGTGAAGTACCTCGTCTGTTGCCTTTTGGTCTTTATAGTAACATGTCATTACGCCCGGCCCTTTTACAGCAAGCTCGCCAACTTCGCCTCTTTTTACTTCGTTTCCGTTTTCGTCGATTATTTTAAGCTCCCACTTATATCCCGCAATACCGATTGCGCCGACCTTATGTATATTTTCAACGCCAAGGTGAACGCATCCGGGGCCTATGGACTCACTTAAACCGTAGTTTGTATCGTATTCGTGTTTAGGGAACACTTCCTTCCATCTCTTAATAAGACTGGGCGGAACGGGCTGCGCGCCGATATGCATAAGTCTCCACTGTTCAAGGCAAAGCTCCGAAGTCTTAATTGTGCCTGCGTCAATTGCATCGAGTATATCCTGCGCCCACGGGACGAGAAGCCATACTATCGTGCATTTTTCTTCAGAGACGGTACGCATTATCCATTCGGGCTTAACACCCTTTAAAATCACGGATTTAGCGCCTACCATAAAGTTACCAAACCAATGCATTTTCGCTCCCGTATGATAAAGGGGAGGAATACAAAGGAATACGTCTTCTTTCCTTTGACCGTGATGGTTTTGTTCTGTTAACATCGCGTGCATAAGGCTCTCGTGATTATGTAATATCGCTTTGGGAAATCCCGTAGTTCCCGATGAAAAGTAAATTGCCGCATCGTCTTCATCAGTAAGCTGTATGTTAGGCTGACGGGTCGAGCAATATTCAATAAGCTCACTACAGTTATCAGCAAAACTGGGACAGTCATTTCCCACGTAGAGCATAGTTTTGACGTTTGTAATAACGTCGGCTATAGCTTCCATTCTACCGATAAATTCTCTTCCGAAAATGAGCACGCTTACGTCTGCGAGCTCAAGACAGTATTTTATCTCATCGGAAGCATATCTGAAATTAAGCGGAACGGCGAGCGCGCCCATTTTGAGAATGCCAAAGTATATAGGCAACCATTCAATACAGTTCATAAGCAGTATGGCAACCTTGTCACCCTTTTTCACTCCGCGTGTTAAAAGGAGATTTGCCACTTGGTTTGCTTTTTCATCAAACTCTTTCCATGTCATTTCCGTTCTGAAAGGACCGTTTATATCACTTTCTATAAGTGAATATTCTTTCCATGTCATTTTTGTATCAAGATCTTGTCTTGGATTTATTTCGACCAAGGCAACGTCGTTTCCGTAGTCGGTTGCGTTTTTTACAAGAATTTCCGTAATCGGCATATTATTTCTCCTTTAAAAATAAAGTCCCCGAGCAAAGCTCAGGGACGAATTATCGTGTTACCACCCAATTTCACTTCGACATTACTGCCAAAGCCTCATAAAGCACAAAATGCTTTTGCAATATAACGGTTGCACCCGTCACAGCCTACTTTGAGTTCGGTGTGCTGCTACCAAAACGTATTTCGGATACTTACTTGCCGATCTGCTTTCACCAACCGCAGACTCTCTGACGGCGTTAGGTACCGTACTCCTTTTCGGTCAACGCATTTAATATTTAGTTTATATTACACTTTTTGACGAGCTTTGTCAATACTTTTATTAAATAAAGTGAAAATATACCAAAATTCAATTATAGATATAACAGTATATACAAGAATAGCTTGAAAAAATTGATTTTTTCTTTTAAAACACAAAAAAATATGTAAAAATAGGCTTGTATTTTTTACTAATATCTTCTATAATATAATATCTATGTAGAAAACGAGGAATTTCACATTGTTTATACGTGATATTACTAGCAGAGCAAACCCTCTTATCGTAAACACTTCAGCTTTACTTACGGCTAAAGGAAGAAAAGCACAAAGGCGGTATCTTTATGAAGGTATCAAGCTTTTCTATGAAGCCGTCGATTCCGATATACCTATTGAGTATATAGTTGCTACCGAAAGCTGCATCGGCATAATCGACAAAAAACTTCCGAATACTTCAATTAAAACATATATCGTTCCCGCTACCTGTTTTGAAAAAATGTCGAGCGAAAAAGCTCCGCAAGGTATCATTTGCGTCTCGCCTTTAAATGAGCTTCCCGACGTAAAAGAAGCGTCTGTTGATATCCCTTGCGTAATACTTTCGGATATACAAGATGCGGGCAACGTCGGTACGATAATAAGAACGGCAAAAGCTCTTTGCGATATGAACGTCGTTCTTTGCGGGGCTTGTGCCGACGTATTTGGACATAAAACGATACGTGCTTCTATGGGTGCGGTTTTTAAGCAAAGTATATACACTTGCGAAAGCTTTGAAAAGGCTGTTGAATATTTTAAATCTAACGGCAAGCAAGTATACGCCGCCGCACTTTCCGATTCGGCGATGTCAATAGCCGAATGCGACCTTTCAAACAGCGTTGTCGCGTTGGGAAATGAAGGTCATGGGCTCTCAAAGGATCAGATTGAGCTTTGCCGTCCGATGATAATACCTATGCACGGGATGGAGAGCTTAAACGTAGCAACTGCCGCAACGGTCATTATATGGGAAATGGCCAGAGGAGGTTTTAATGGACGGTTATAATTTTGAATTGTGGCTTAATATTGCAACCGACGGTAACGCGGAGCTTACTCATAAATTAATTATGGCTTTCGGTACTGCCGAACAGATATATAACGCAAGCGCGCCTGACATTTATAAAAAAGTAAAGGATATCGAAGATAAATGGGTAGATATGCTTTGCGATAAATCAATGGATAAGGTCAATGAATGCAAAGAATTTTGCCAAAAATTCGGCGTAAGGATAATTTTGCAGAATGACAGCGAATATCCCGAAAGACTTTCAATGATATTAGATCCTCCTCGACTTCTATATCTCATGGGAAACAAAATTGATTTTGACGATAATGTTTGTATTGCTATCGTTGGAATGAGAGAATGTTCTTCTTACGGAACAAGTTCTGCAAGAAAGTTATCCTACGAGTTGACAAAGCAAGGAGCGATAATTGTAAGCGGTATAGCAAAAGGAATAGATGCCGCAGCTCACAGCGCTTGCATTGAAGCTGGCGGCATTACGGTTGCCGTATTAGGATCAGGTCTTGCTACGGCATATCCTCCTTGCAACAGAGAGCTTTATAAAAGAGTTCTCGCAAAAGGTCTGCTTATAACCGAGCATCCTCCGTTTTCTCCGCCCGAGAAAAATCATTTTCCCGTAAGAAACAGGATAATAAGCGGTCTCTGCCAAGGCGTATTGGTAGTTGAGTGTGATATAAGAAGCGGCGCTATGATAACGGCGCGTCGTGCGAGAAGTCAAGGCAAGCTCTTATATGCAGTACCCTCGAAAATCAACGACTATTCCGGTAGCGGAAATCTTGAACTTATCAAAAACGGTGCAAAGGTTGTGACCTGCGGCGGCGATATAATCGAAGATTTTGAACTATCCTATCCGCATAGAGTTAAGGCAGATTATAAGATAAAATTGCCTCTGCCCGTTGATACGATTCACGAAGTACCGATAAAAAAATCCACAAAGAAGAAAGCATCCGCATCTAAGCAAGTGGTAGCGTTTAACGTTGAAAAAGCATCTTGGTATAATGAGCTTACGCCGAACGGAAAAATAATAGCAAAAGCACTTAAAGAAAAAAATATGACAACTGACGATTTTGTTAAGATCGGCATACCGCTTGACGAGCTCTTAACTGACTTGACTCTCATGGAGATTCAGGGAGTCATCGAGGCGGTACCGGGCGGTTTTTATAAATTAAAAGTTTAAATTTACATAAATTCAGCTAATACGAAAGGAATCTTCAATGGCAAATCTTGTAATAGTCGAATCACCCACAAAGGCATCAACGATTAAAGGCTATTTAGGCTCTAATTATAAAGTTTTGGCTTCTAAAGGACATATAAGAGATCTCCCAAAAAGCGAGCTTGGAATTGACGTTGACAACGGGTTTGAGCCTCGTTATATAAATATAAGAGGAAAAGGTGATCTGATAAAGCTCCTTAAAAAAGAGGCGGGCTCTGCATCAAAGATATTTCTAGCAACGGACCCTGACCGCGAAGGAGAAGCTATATCTTGGCATTTGGCGCAGGTATTAAGTGATTATTCGAACAAAATCAGCCGCGTGACCTTTAACGAAATAACAAAGACTTCGATTAAGTCTGCTATTAAAAATGCGAGAAGCATTAACGAAAATCTTGTGAATTCACAGCAGACAAGACGTATTCTGGACCGTATAGTCGGATATAAACTCAGTCCTTTTCTTTGGAAGAATGTTCGCCACGGACTTTCCGCAGGAAGAGTACAATCTGTTGCTACTAGAATGATTGTAGAAAGGGAAGAAGAGATAAACGCCTTTGTACCCGAGGAATATTGGGAGATAGAAGGCACATTTAAAACCGAAAGAAATGATACTTTCAACGCAAGCTATTTTTCGCAAAATCCAAAGAAAAAGGAAACGATAGCTAACGAAAAAAGAGCGCTTGAAATACTTGATGATATAAAAAGCGGAACACCTACCGTAAGCTCAATAAAGAAGAGCGTACAACGTCGCTCCCCCGCACCTCCTTTTACAACATCATCTATGCAGCAGGAAGCCAACAGAAGACTCAACTTCAATTCGCAGAAAACAATGAAGCTTGCACAAGAGCTTTATGAAGGTATAAATTTAGGTACTTCTAACGGTGGCACACAAGGTCTTATAACTTATATCAGAACCGACTCGCTTCGCATAGCAAATGAAGCTGCTGAAGCGGCGAAAGAATACATCATCGAACATTTTGGAGAAAAGTTTGCTCCCGCTAAATTCAGAACTTACAAAATGCGCGCTAATTCCCAAGATGCACACGAAGCTATCCGTCCTTCAAGCGTAAACCTTACTCCCGAAGCGGTAAAGGCACATTTAACTCCCGACCAATATAAGCTTTATAAGCTTATCTGGGACAGATTTATTGCAAGCCAAATGGAAAATGCCGAATACGATACGGTAAGTGCAAGCATAATCTGCGGAAAGAGCATATTCCACGCAAACGGCAACACGGTAAGATTCGCGGGATTTTTGGCTGTCTACGAAGAACTTAACGATGAAAAAGTAAAAGAAAAGCAAACAGCGCTTCCCGAACTGTTTGAAAACGATGTTTTGTCTATTTTGAATATTGCCCCTTCAAAGCATTTTACCGAGCCTCCTCTTCGTTATACCGAAGCCAGTCTTATCAAGGCACTTGAAGAAAAGGGTATAGGACGTCCAAGTACCTATACACCTACGATAATGACCATCATTCAGCGCGATTACGTAGAACGTGTGGGAAAATCCTTAAAGCCGACGTCTTTAGGGGAAGTAACAACAAAGGTAATGAAAGAACATTTTTCGGATATCATCAACTATGAATTTACCGCAAATATGGAAAGTGACCTTGATGATATTTCGGTAGGAGAAAAGAATACAAACGAAGTTCTTGACGGTTTTTATACCAATTTTAAGGCAGAGCTTGATAAAGCAGAGAAAACAATGGACGGCAAAGCTTTGGAGATTCCCGATAAAGAATGCGACATAATATGCGAAAAATGCGGCGCAACAATGGTCATAAAAAAAGGACGCTTTGGTCGTTTTGCAGCTTGCCCCAACTATCCCGAATGTAAAAATACCAAGTCAATCGACAATAGCGGTAAAGCGGTGGAGAAAAAACAAGCAGCCGCTCCAACAGGTGAAAAATGTGAGCTCTGCGGTGGAGAGCTTGTTTTAAGAAAAGGAAGATTTAACAGCTTCCTTGCGTGTTCGAATTATCCCAAGTGTAAATTCACTAAATCCATTACAAAGGAAACGGGTGCATTGTGTCCCGTTTGCAAAGGCAAGATCGTACAAAAGCGCACAAAAACTCAAAAAATCTTTTACAGTTGTGAAAACTACCCGACCTGCACTTTTTCAACTTGGGACGTACCTGTAGAGGAAAAGTGCCCTAAATGTGAAAGTACTTTACTTTACAAAAAAAGCAAAAATAAACTGTATTGCTCAAACGAAAACTGTGATTATACAGCGGAGAACCACAATGAAGATTAAAGTTATCGGCGCAGGACTTGCCGGTTCAGAAGCGGCATACCAAATTGCAAAACGCGGTATTGATGTCGAGCTTTATGAAATGAAGCCCGAGAAGCGCACACCCGCTCACCACAAAGATTACTTTGCTGAGCTTGTTTGCTCTAATTCCTTAAGAGCGAGAGGAATTGAAAATGCCGTCGGTCTTTTAAAAGAGGAGCTTAGGCTTCAAGGCTCTCTCATTATGGAAGCCGCTGATAATAATGAAGTGCCCGCAGGTGGAGCTCTTGCAGTCGACAGAGACGGTTTTTCGAGCTATATAACGGATAAAATTAAATCAATGCCCAACATTACCGTTATAAGCAGTGAAGTTACAAAAATTAACGAAGACGAATACACCGTAATTGCCACGGGACCTCTGTCAAGTCAAGGTATGGTCGCAGAAATTAAACGTCTTTTGGGCGACAGCTTCTTATATTTTCACGATGCAGCAGCACCGATAGTTTCGTTTGACAGTATTGATATGTCGAAAGCGTTTTTTGCTTCACGTTACGGAAAGGGCGACGCAGACTATGTAAACTGTCCCATGAACAAGGAGCAATACGACAGATTTTATGAAGCCCTTATAAACGCGCCAACTGCTGAGCTTCACGAATTTGAGAAGGCGATAACTGTATTCGAAGGCTGTATGCCCGTAGAAGAAATGGCTAAAAGGGGACACGACACTCTATTGTTCGGTCCCTTAAAGCCCGTAGGGCTTACATATCCCGGAAGCGACGAAATGCCGTATGCAGTCGTTCAGCTTCGCGCAGATAACGCTGCAAAAACTCTTTATAACATAGTCGGCTTCCAAACGCATCTGACCTTCGGCGCACAAAAAGAAGTATTCGGCTTGATTCCCGGTCTTGAAAACGCGTCATTCCAACGCTACGGCGTAATGCACAAAAACACCTATATATATTCTCCCGGTTGTCTTGACAGTACTTACGCTTTGAGATCAAACAGAAAAATCAGATTTGCAGGACAGATGACAGGTGTTGAAGGATACGTTGAGTCTACAGCTTCGGGGCTTGTTGCGGGAATAAGCGCAGCAAGAGACGTATTGGGGCTCGATGCGCTTGACTACACCGATCTTACAGCAACCGGTGCACTTGCTATGTATATTTCTAATCCCGCCACAAGCAGTAAGCATTTTCAACCGATGAATGTGAATTTTGGAATAATACGGCCTTTGGAATACAAGGTAAAGGGCGGTAAACAGGAGAAAAACAGACACATATCGCAAAGGGCGATAGAGAAGATAAAAGAAATCGTAACAGAAAATAATTAAGGTGAATTATGAAAATAATCGTTGATGCAATGAGCGGAGATAACGCTCCTGAGCAAATAGTTTACGGCGCAGTACAAGCCGCAAATGACCTTGAAGTAGATATACTTTTAACGGGTGACGAAGAAAAAATCAAAAAATGCTTAAGGGATATTGACGCGGAGAATAACAAACGTATTGAGATTGCCCACACTCCAGATGTTATTACTATGTGTGATGAGCCAACATCAATTTTAAGAGAGAATCGCACAAGCTCTATGGGACTTGCCTTCGATTTGCTTGCAAAAGGTGAAGGCGATGCAATGATAAGTGCGGGAAATTCAGGGGCTCTTTTATGCGGCTCAAGCCTTATTATAAAAAGGATAAAAGGCATTAAAAGGGCTGCTCTTGCAGGTGTAATTCCATTCGGAAGAAAGCTTCTTATTGACTCCGGAGCGAATTCGGAATTCAAGGCGGAATATTTGTCTCAATATGCAACTATGGGAAGCATTTATATGAACTGTGCTTTCGGTATAGAGTCACCGAGAGTCGCTCTTTTAAACAACGGCACAGAAGAATCAAAAGGTACACCTGAGCACAGAGAAGCGCATAATCTTTTGAAGAATAACAATAAAATTAATTTCATAGGAAATATTGAAGGACGAGATCTTTACACAGATGTCTGCGACGTAGTAGTGACCGACGGATTTTCCGGTAACATTGCGCTTAAAACCTTAGAAGGCGGCGGAAAATACTTTGGCGCAGAGATCAAAAAGATGTTCAAAAGCGGTATTTTGTCAGCTATTGCATATCTTCTAGTCAAAAAGAAGGTTAGTGCATTTAAGAATTCACTTGATTACAGAATTTACGGTGGAGCCCCCTTTTTAGGAGTAAAAAAGACCGTTGTGAAAGCACATGGAAGTTCGGATAAAGTTGCGATATACCATACGGTTACACAGGCAGCAAAGCTTGTTAATGGCGGTCTTATTGACAAAATCACCAGCCAGCTTGACAGTGAGGTAAGCGGAGATGTTAAATGACAAAGTGCTTTTAGAGCTAGAAAAGAAAATTAATTACACTTTTAATAACAAAAGCGCTCTTGTTCGTGCACTTACTCACAGTTCGTATGCAAACGAAGCAAACGCACAACACGACACGGAAAGCAAGGTGCATTCATACGAGCGACTGGAGTTTTTTGGTGATTCGATACTTTCATTTGTTGTGTCCGAGTATATTTGTGTAAATTTCCCGGAATGTCCCGAGGGGGAACTGACAAAGCTTCGCGCGGCGGTAGTTTGCGAGGACAGCCTTTACGAAATAGCAAAAAAATTAAATCTGGGTAAATACATATTACTCGGAAAAGGTGAAGAAAACACAGGTGGACGCGAAAGAAAAAGCGTTCTTGCTGACGTAGTGGAAGCAATAATTGCGGCTATCTACAAAGACGGTGGACTAAATCCCGCCTCTGAATTTATATTGAACAATTTACGCAAGAAGATTTCTTCAATAATGAACACTGAAAAGGTTGAAGACTATAAATCACAGCTTCAACATCTCGTACAGCAAGCTCCGGGGGAACTCCTTGAATATGAACTTGAAGATGAGATTGGCCCTGATCACGATAAGACTTTCGTTATGGTAGCGAAGCTTAACCGTAATATAATCGGAAAAGGAACGGGAAGAACTAAAAGAGAAGCCGAACAGCAAGCCGCTAAAGAAGCTCTTATCCTGTTCGGAAGTATAAACGGAAAATAAAAATTTGAGGTGCGATTTTGTATTTAAAATATGTTGAAATGCAAGGATTTAAATCCTTTGTAGATACCACAAGATTTTACTTCGGCAAAGGCATAACAACCATCGTGGGACCTAACGGAAGCGGTAAATCAAACGTCTCCGACGCGATAAGATGGGTTTTGGGTGAAATCAGTTCAAAAAGCCTTCGCGGTTCAAAAATGGAAGACGTTATCTTCAGCGGAGCACAGGGAAGAAGCCCGGCAAGCTTTGCAGAGGTTTCGTTATGTATGGATAATAGCGACGGTGGACTTAAAAACGACAGCGAAGAAGTAATCGTCACCCGTCATTACTCAAGAAGCGGTAACAGCGAATATTATATAAACAAGAAGGAAGTACGCCTCAAGGATATATATGAGCTTTTCTTGGATACGGGTATTGGAAGAGACGGATATTCGATAATCGGACAAGGTCAGGTAGCAGAGATACTTTCTACAAAGAGCGATACGCGCCGCGAAATGATCGACGAAGCTGCAGGCGTATCAAAATATAAGCATAAAAAGAAAGACGCCGAAAAGAATTTAAGCGCTACGGCAGACAATATAGTAAGACTTACGGATATAATCCGTGAGATTCCGTCACGAGTTGAACCGATGCGTAAGGAAGCGGAAAAAACCGAAAAATATCTCGTACTTTATAAAGAAGCAAAAACTCTCGAAGTTTCTCTTTGGATGGACGAAATAGACAGCCTTTCCAAAGAAAAAGAGAAGATACAAAACGCATACGAAAGCGCAAAAAGAAAGCTCGAAATCTGCGAAAACGAGATAATTGACTGCGAATCAAACACCGAACAGCTCCGCAGTCAAATACAGAAAAATAACGAGGCAATAGAAGAAAACCGCGACGGAATCAAAAATCACGAGCATCGCATGAGTGAGCTTTCCGAGAGAAAGAGCATTTTGCAAAACGACCTTGTTCACTTTGAAGAAAGACTTGCGGATATCAATTTATTAAGCGAGGAGCTTAATAAAAAGCTTGTTTCTGAAAAAGAGCACTTTGATGCCGAATATGACAAGACCGGTAAACTTAACGATAAAACAGTGCAGCTTGAAAAGGATATTGCCGCCGCCGAAGAACATATAAGCGCTGTTTCTTCGAAGCTCTTTAACCTTGATTTTGAGATAGGCAATTTTGCCTTAAAGAAAGAGCTTGGTGCAGGAGACATAACTGATCTCAAGCTTCAGAAAACAAGTGTAGAAGCGGCTGTTTCACAACTTAAACTTCGTGTAGACGAATTAAGCACAGCTGACGAAAACGAAGGTCTTATCAATTCAGCTTATACCGAAAGATACAATAATACAAATAAGCTGAAAGAAGAACAAGAAGGCTTGCTTTCCGAAAAGCTAAACATATTAAATAAGCGCACAAAAGAGCTTGAAGACATAAATGCAGCGCTTTCGAAAAACAGCACAGAACTGCAAGACCTTCTTCTTAAACGCGCTGAAACAAGCAAGCATATAGATATGCTTACAAGAATGGACAATATGCTTGAAGGATATGCTTACAGTGTAAAAGCGGTAATGCAAGCCGTAAGCGGGGGAAAACTTTCAGGTATACACGGCCCCGTTTCAAAGCTTATCTCAACGACCGAAAAATATGCTGTGGCTTTAGAAGTTGCACTCGGCGCCGCAGCCCAAAATATTGTTACGGATAATGAGAATTCTGCAAAAAGCGCGATAAACGAATTAAAGAATACAAAAGCGGGCAGAGCAACGTTTCTTCCCATAACCACAATTAACGGAAAAGCTCTTGCGGCAAATGATTTAGCTGATAAAAACGGATTTCTCGGAATCGCGTCCGAACTTGTAAGTTATGATAAAAAATATGAAGGAATAGTAAAATATCTACTCGGACGAACGGTAATTGCAGATAATATCGATAGTGCCGCAAGGATTGCAAAATCGGGAGCGTACAGATTCAAAGTTGTTTCTCTTGACGGACAAGTAATTAATTCGGGCGGTAGCTTTACCGGTGGTAGCATTATTGCAAAAACGGGTATGCTCACAAGAAGTGCAGATATCGAAAGGCTCAACACCGAACTTGGTAAACTTTCCGTCAAAATATCAGAGCTTCAAAAAAACATCGCCGATGCAAATTCGAATAAGCTAAATCTTGAAGGAGATATTTCAAATCTCAACGCAGAGATACTCAATTTAAGAACAAGCCTTTCAGCTATCACGGCGGAGCTTTCAGCAATAGATGAGAATATCGAGGGCGATGCTGAAAGACGCAGTGAAATGTCCGCCGAAAAAGAAAAGCTCTTGCAAGAAATAGTGAACAAAGAGAAACTGATAGAAGAGATAAGCGCGAAGATATCGGAAACCGAAATTGAGCTTAAAACCGACGATGAAGCTTACGCTTCATCTCGCCAAAAACAGCAAGATCTGCAAAACGAAAAGGATACTTTACAAAACAACGTATATAATATGAAAATAGAGCTTGCAGAAGCTCTTAAAGACCTTGAAAATACACAGTATTCTTTGGTAACTTTGACTCAAACTCTTGAGCTCGACAGTGACAGAATGCAAGGATACGTAAAGCAGACCTCCGAAATTCTAAATAAAATTACTGCTTGCAAAGAACAGATCACAGAGGTAAGCGCCGAAATAGACGGCGGTGACGAGCATTATATGAAAATGCAGCTTACCGTGAAAGAGCTTGATAAACAAAATCTCGAATGTGATAAGAAGATTACCGAATACTCTGTAAAGCTGAAAAAATGCTACGGTGAGAAAGAAAACTTGGTACGTGACTTTACAAAAGCCGAAGCAAAACTTGAAAGTGGACAGACCGAGCACGATCGCTTGATATCAAGGCTCTTCGAAACGTACGATCTCACTTATACTACCGCCGGTGACGTTAGAATAGTTATCGAAAACAAAACCGAAACCACAAGAAGACTTTCTTACCTCAAAGGCGAAATCAAGAAGCTTGGTTCAGTAAATCTTAACGCTGTAAGCGAATATGCAGAGCTTAAAGAAAGATACGACTTCCTTTCAACTCAGGTCGGCGATCTTACAAAGTCAAAAGAAGAACTTGAAGGAATAATCGAAAACTTAGATGCCGATATGAAGCGCATACTAAGAGAAGCCATGGTAAGCATAAACGATAACTTCGGTAGAATCTTCAAAGAGCTTTTCGGAGGCGGTAAGGCAGAGATATGCTTTGCAGATGAAGACGATATTATTGACGGAGACGTTGATATATTTGCACAACCTCCCGGAAAGACCGTAAATAATATTCAGCTTCTTTCGGGCGGAGAACGTTCGCTTATTTCGATATCCATATATTTTGCGCTGATAGCCGTATCGCCGACTCCGTTCTGTATTATGGACGAGATTGAATCGGCACTTGACGACGTCAACGTTGACAGATTTGCACAATATGCAAAACGCTTCTGTGAAAGAACGCAGTTTATTATGATCACTCACAGACGCGGCACAATGAACGTTGCAGATGTTCTTTACGGAATAACGATGCAGGAAAAGGGTATTTCGAAGTATTTAACTATAAGCGTAGACGAGGTCGAAAACAAGCTAGGAATTAAATTATAGAGGTAAAAATGGGATTTTTTGATTCATTAAAAAACGGTTTAAAAAAGACTAAAGCTGCTCTTGTCGGAAAAATCGACGATATCTTCAGCGCATTCAAAAAGCTTGACGATGATCTCTACGACGAGCTCGAAGAGACCTTGATCGAAGCCGATCTCGGCGTATCTTCAACTGAAAATATCTTGGATGAACTTAAGGAAAGAGTAAAAGAAAAGAAGATAAACGAGACAGATGAAGCTAAAGCTGAACTTTACTCAATAATGTCAGAAATGATATGTGAAAATGACGATAACAATGTAAACTGCGATAAACCCACCGTGATTTTAGTAATCGGTGTCAACGGAGTGGGCAAAACCACTTCTATCGGAAAACTCACAAGCATATTTACAAAACAAGGAAAGAAAGTTCTCCTTGCCGCCGCAGACACCTTCCGCGCGGCAGCTATAGATCAGCTTGCGGTATGGGCTAAACGCTCAAACGTCGGAATAATCAAACACGAGGAAAATTCCGATCCGGCTTCCGTTGTATTTGACTCAATTGCAGCTATGAAGGCAAGAAAGAATGATATACTTATAGTTGATACCGCAGGAAGACTCCACAATAAGCAAAATCTTATGAACGAGCTTGCCAAGATTAACAGAGTCATTGATAAAGAATATCCCGAAGCAGCAAGAGAAACCTTACTTGTCCTTGACGGCTCCACGGGCCAAAATGCATATATTCAAGCCAAGGAATTCAGTAGCGTTGCTGACATAACGGGACTCATCTTAACAAAAATGGACGGAACGGCAAAAGGCGGCGTTGTATTTTCGATCTGCTCAGAACTTAAGGTTCCCGTTAAATATATTGGTGTTGGTGAAGGAATTGACGACCTGCAGGAATTTTCGGGCGAAGATTTTGTAAAGGCTATATTCGGTGAATAATATGAAAATTATATTTGCTTCTAACAACAAAGGAAAAATAAGAGAAGTCCGAAAGGTTCTCGGTGATGATTTCGAAGTATATGCTTTGTCTGACGTCGGCTTTACCGACGAGATAGAAGAAAACGGTACAAGCTTTGAAGAAAACGCATTTATTAAAGTGCGTGCTGTCGCCGAAAAATTCGGTAATTACATAATTATTGCCGATGATAGCGGTATATGTGCAAATGCTCTTGGCGGTGAGCCGGGAATATATTCAGCAAGATACTGCGGTGAGCACGGAAAAGACGAGGAGAACAATAAGAAGCTCCTTGCTAATCTTTCTGATAAAGCCGACAAGAGCGCATATTACGCTTGCAGTATCGCAGTAAGGCTTCCAAGCGGTGAAGAATTTGCGGTCTTCGGCAGATGCGACGGAGAAATAACCGAAAATGCGGCAGGTAGCCGTGGTTTTGGTTACGATCCCATATTCTATCTACCAAAATTCCAAAAGACGATGGCGCAACTGACAGATGATGAAAAAAACAGCATAAGTCATAGGGGAGAAGCTCTTCGCTTATTTGCCGACGAGCTTAAAAGGAGGATCAAATGACAAGCAAACAAAGAGCTTATTTACGTTCACTTGCTAACCGTATAGATTCAATCTTACAAGTCGGCAAGGGCGGCATAAACGATAATTTAATAAAGCAGGTTGACGATGCGTTGGAAGCTCGCGAACTTATAAAACTGCATAATCTCGAAACGTCACCGTATACAGCTAAAGAAGCTATGAACGAGCTTGCCACGGCAACGCAGAGTGAAGCGATAGCTTCCGTCGGCAACAGATTCGTGCTTTACAGAGAAAGTAAGAATAACAAGAAAATTGAATTATAACGGAGCGAACTTTAGATGAAGATAGGTTTGTTCGGCGGAACCTTTAATCCGCCGCATAACGCGCATTTAAGACTTGCACAAAATTTTCTAAAAGAGTATAATTTAGACAAGCTCTACATCTGTCCTGCAAATATACCCTATCATAAGATCAGTACAAAGCCCATTGACGCAGAACATAGACTTAATATGTGCAAACTAGCATTTAAAGGTGTAGCAGATGATAAAGTTATCGTTAGCGATATTGAGATAAGAAGGGGCGGTAATACGTATACCGTCGATACAGTCAATGAGATCTTATATCTAAACCATGAATGCGAGAAAGTCTATGTGCTGTGCGGCAGCGATATGATAAAGACACTTCCAAGCTGGCATAAAGCGAATGAGCTTTTTAAAAAGTCTCACTTTGTTCACGCAAAACGAAAAGGCATGCAGGATATCAGTTTACCAAATACAGAGCTACTTCCGCTTAATTTCGAAGAAATGGAAATCAGCTCAAGCGAAATAAGGCTTAATGTTGAGTCATTCAAACAGTACTTGCCAAAAGAGGTTTATGAATACGCCAAAAAAAATCTTCTCTATCATATTGATAAAGAGTATGATATAGAAGAACTTAAAAACTACGCAATGTTGCACGAAAAAGAAAAGCGCTATCTGCATACTCTTGCAGTCGAAGAATGTGCTTTGGAACTTAAAAGCCATTGTGCACCTCACCTTTCAGACAATCTTATAAGCGCTTCGGCAATTTTACATGACTGTACTAAAAACTCCGATATAAGTGACCATTACATTTTGTTTTCAACTTTAGATAAACAGCTTTCAAAGGAAGATCTTTCGTCGGAAAAGCTTTTTCACTCAAGAAGCGGTGCAATACTTGCAAAAAGAATATTCGATGTGTCCGATGCGGTATATAACGCAATATGGCGACATACGGTCGGAGCCGAGAATATGACCGTTCTTGATAAAATAATATTTCTTGCCGATTTTATAGAAAAAACACGTACTTACGAAGAATGTATCGGTTTGAGAAATACTTACTACGAGGGGCTAAAAAGCGCAAACTCCCTTATCAAAAGATTGATAAACTTAGATAAGTGTGTTAAAATAGCCTTCGAACTGACTGTGAAAGAATTAAGAACAAGAGGAGTTTTACCGCACAGCGAAACGCTCGCGGCTCTTCAAAGAATAAAAAACGATATATGTGAATACGAAAACGTATTCATTAATATATAAGGAGGAAATATGTCTGAAAATTTACAAAGAGAACATGCAAAAAAGAACGCACAAGAGATAGTAAAGATCCTCGATTCAAAGAAGGCTCTTGATTTAAAACTAATTCTCGTAAGAGAACAAACACCTCTTGCAGATTATTTTGTTATCTGCTCCGCCAACTCAACAACTCAACTTCGCTCACTTGCCGACGAAGTTGAATTTCAAATGAAGCAAAACTTCGACGTTGAGTGCAAAGCCGAAGGCAGAGACGGTTGGATCTTGCTTGATTTCGCAAGCGTTATAGTTCACGTATTTACAAAAGAAGCAAGAGATTTTTATAAGCTTGATAAGCTTTGGGCTGAAGGCGAAGAAATTGATATTAGTGAAATAACCGAAACAGAAAATTAAAAGAGGGTTTAAAATATGAAATACAATTTTTCAGAAATCGAAAGCAAATGGCAAAACAAATGGGAAGAGGATAAGATCTTTGAGGCAAAAGAGGATTACAGCCTTCCCAAGTTCTACGGACTCGTTGAATTTCCTTATCCGAGCGGTG
>CALCTE010000278.1 GCA_937893885.1 uncultured Clostridia bacterium
ATGTGGGATTCAAATTACAATGACAGGTGCATACTTCACTGCGACCTTAATAATTTTTTTGCTTCCGTGGAGCTTCTTGAGCACCCAGAGCTACGAGGTGTACCCGTATGCGTGGGTGGTGACGAGAAGGCGCGGCACGGTATCGTTTTAGCGAAAAACGAGCACGCTAAAAAATACGGCGTTAAAACAGGGGAACCGCTTGCGAAAGCGCTTGAAAAATGCCCGAATATGCGGGTGCTTTCACCGCATTTTGATAAGTACGTGTATTACTCGAAGCTCGTGAGAAATATATATTTGCGTTACACCGACCAAGTTGAAGCTTTCGGCGCGGACGAATGCTGGCTCGACGTATCGGGAAGCAGATTTTTATTCGGCGACGGCGTTACGATAGCAAACTCCATAAGAGAAGCAGTCAAAAAAGAAACAGGGCTAACGATATCCGTCGGCGTATCATTTAACAAGATATTCGCAAAGCTCGGAAGTGACTTAAAAAAGCCCGATGCCGTGACCGAAATATCACGCGAGAACTATCGTACAAAAGTCTGTACCCTTCCCTGCGGACAGCTTTTTGGCGTCGGACGCTCAACCGAAGAAAAGCTACGGCGGCACGGCATCTACACTATCGGCGACCTTGCAGATGCCGATGAAAACTTTATGAAAGGGCTCTTTGGAAAAAACGGCGTGAGTCTTCTCAAGTACGCCAAAGGCTATGACGATATGCCCGTCGCATACGAAAGCTATAAGCCGATATGCAAAAGCATAAGCCACGGTTGCACTTCCGCTTTCGACCTCAAAGACGGCAGAGAAGCCGAGCTTTTAATTATGCAGCTTTCGGATATGGTAGGGGAAAAACTACGGGAAGAAAATTTTGCCGCACATAAGGTGCAAATTTCAGTAAAGGATAACAAGCTTGCAAGTACAAGCTTCAGTGAAAGTTTTGACTTTCCCATAATCAGCGCAAAGCAAATTAAAAACGTCGCATTTAAGCTTTTTTCGGAAAAATACAGATTTGAAAATCCCGTGAGAGCCATAAGTGTAGGTGTAGGCGAGCTGGAATGTGAGGGGCTCCCCTATCAACTTGATCTTTATACGGATTTCAGCGATTTGGAGAAGGAAGTAGCAAAAGAAAAAGCCGCCGAGGATATAAGAAGGCGGCTCGGCAAAACGGCTATCGTGCGCGGTAGTTTACTCGGTACGACCTTCGCGAGAAGTAACGCGATATATGAATTTAAACCGTTTCAAAATAATTTTGTGAGGTGAAAGGAAGGCATAGATACAAAACCCTCCCGAGTTTTCACTCGGGAGGGTTGATGTTATTGGGCTATAATTACTTAAGCTCAACCTTTGCGCCTGCAGCTTCAAGCTTTGTCTTGAGAGCTTCAGCATCTTCCTTGGAAGCGCCTTCCTTGATCGTCTTGGGAGCTGCTTCAACGAGGTCCTTAGCGTCCTTAAGACCGAGACCTGTGAGCTCACGAACAACCTTGATAACTTCGAGCTTCTTGTCGCCTGCTGCAGCAAGAACTACATCGAATTCTGTCTTCTCTTCAGCGGGAGCTGCGCCTGCAACTGCACCTGCAACTGCTACGGGAGCTGCTGCGGAAACGCCGAATTCATTTTCAACTTCCTTAACTAAATCTGCGAGTTCGAGTATTGTAAGAGACTTGATTTCTTCAAGTATTGCGGTAATCTTTTCGCTTGCCATTTTAAAATCCTCCATAAATAATAAATATTGTTAATTTTGTTACGCGGCTATTATGCCGCAAGTTGAGAGCTTACGCGCTCTGCTCTTCGTTCTGCTTGTCGCAAACTGCTTGGATAGCTCTTGCAAATCCGTAAAGGGGGCTCTGGATAGAACCGAGAAGCTTCGCGAGAAGCTCTTCCTTGGAAGGAACCTTGGAGAGTGCAACAACCTCGTCAACGCTCAAAGCTTTGCCGTCCATATAGCCAGCTTTGATGTTAAACGTCTCGATCTTATCAGCGTATTTGCTGATGATCTTTGCAGCTGCAAGGGGGTCTTTTTCGGAAACTGCGAGAGCAGTCATTCCGTTAAATATGTCGCCGAATTCGTAACCAGAAGCTTCAAAAACTCTCTTTGAAAGGGTGTTTTTAATTACTGTATACTCAACGCCTGCTTCACGAAGCTCCTTGCGGAGTGCCGTGTCGTTAGCAACCGTGATACCTGTGTAATCAACAACAACGCCTGCAGCGGAATTCTTTACTTTTTCGGTTACAGCAGCAACTAATTGCTGTTTGCTTTCAAGAACCTTTGCACTGGGCATTTTCATTACCTCCGTTTAAAATTTTGACAACAAAAAAGCTCTTTCCCCTGTCGGAAAGAGCAACATAAACATAGTAAGTCTTATGTGTTCTCCTCGACAGGTATGCTTTACAAGCTCATCGCTCAACCTGTTGTCTTTGGAAACCTTGAATATGATATCACAAAAAATGTGCTTTGTCAATACTTTTTTTACTTTTTCCATCGGCTTTTTCAAGCCGATGGAAAAAGTTTTAGGTTAATTAACCGAGCTTTGACGTGTTGACCTTGATGCCGGGGCCCATGGTCGTTGCAATTACACAGCTCTTAATATACTGACCCTTTGCAGCTGCGGGCTTTGCCTTAATGATAGCACCGAGAAGCGTCTCGAAGTTTTCAATAAGCTTTTCGGGGCCGAAGGAAGCCTTACCGATGGGGCAGTGAATGATGTTGGTCTTATCAAGTCTGTACTCGATCTTACCTGCCTTTGCTTCTTTAACAGCGCGGGCAACATCCATCGTAACGGTTCCTGCTTTGGGGTTAGGCATAAGTCCCTTGGGACCGAGAACCTTACCGAGACGGCCGATAACGCCCATCATATCGGGAGTTGCGATGATTACGTCGTAATCGAACCAGTTTTCGCTCTGGATCTTTGCAACCATATCTTCTGCACCGACGAAATCGGAGCCTGCCTCTTTAGCTTCGTCAGCCTTTGCGCCCTTTGCAAATACAAGTGTGCGAACTGTCTTACCCGTTCCGTTGGGAAGAACGATTGCGCCTCTGACCTGCTGGTCAGCGTGTCTGGAGTCAACGCCCAAACGAACGTGTACTTCAACCGTCTCGTCAAATTTAGCCTTGGACATCTCGGAGAGTGTCTTGAAAGCTACGTCTGACTCATAAGTTACCGTTTTGTCGAAAAGCTTTGCGCTTTCCTGATATTTCTTTCCTCTAAACATTGTTGCAACCTCCTTTAGTCTGCTACGGTAACGCCCATGCTGCGAGCGGTACCTGCGATGATGCTCATTGCGGCATCGATGTCAGCAGCGTTAAGGTCGGGCATTTTGAGCTCGGCGATGCTGCGTATCTGTTCTTTTGTGATAGTTGCAACCTTTGTCTTGTTGGGAACGCCCGAACCGCTTTCAATGTTGCATGCCTTCTTAATAAGAACGGAAGCGGGGGGTGTCTTTGTAATGAAGGAGAAAGAACGGTCTGCGTATACCGTAATGATTACGGGAATGATAAGACCGATGTCCTTCTTCGTCCTCTCGTTAAATTCCTTCGTGAAGTTAGGAATGCTTACGCCGTGCTGACCGAGCGCAGGACCAACGGGGGGCTGTGCGGAAGCCTTGCCGGCAGGAAGCTGAAGTTTAATGTAGCCTGTTACTTTCTTTGCCATTTTTTATTCCTCCTTATGTGGTAAAATTGATTTTCGGGGTGACCTTCGTCTCCCCCTCCCACTCTCATCTGTGCCGTGGCATCGTCACAGACGGAATACGGTGTTACCGTTATAATATAATATTAAATCGGTAGAAATCAAAGGTCTTCTTTCGTAAGATTGCTTGTCTCGAATTCGACGGGTGTGTCTCTTCCGAACAAGGATACGATGACCTTTGCCTTCTTCTTGTCCGAGGAAATTTCCTCGACCTTGCCGGTAAATCCGGCAAACGGGCCCTGCAATATCTTGACCATATCGTCCTGCTCAAATGCAAGATCGACTGTCGTTATCTCAACGCCCATCTTTTCTACTTCCTCGTCAGTGAGTTCCACCGGCTTGGAATCGGGCCCAACAAAGCCCGTACAACCTCTGATGTTGCGCACAACGTGCCAGCTTTCATCATTCATTATCATTTTGACGAGAACGTAGCTGGGAAACAGCTTGTGTTCAACCTCTTTGGTCGTTTCTCCGGAAACCTTCGTCACTTTCTCAACAGGGATCTTTATATCGAAAATAAGATGCTGAAGCTTTCTGTTTTCGACGATCCTTTCAAGGTTGCCGGCAACCTTATTCTCATATCCGGAATAAGTGTGAATTACGTACCACTTTGCGTCTTGACTCATAAAAAACTCCTTATCTTAAAACTCATACGTCCTGCATGAAAGGAAGTAAAGCTTATTTTCCGATTTTACCGATAAGATCTATGAGTGCTCCAAGTCCGATATCAACGAGACCGACAGTGACTGCTATCGCTACGATTCCGATGATTACGATCTTTGTGTTCTTGATAACGTCGGCTTTTGATGACCAAACGACCTTTTTGAGCTCACTCTTATATTCGCGGAAGAATTTCTTAACTCTTTCTCTGAACTTGGGCTTGAAAAGGTAAAGAACTGCAAAAATAAGGATTATCGCTCCAAACACTGCCAAAAGAACGATAGCGGTTGTGGAAAGTCCTTTCTTCTTCGTACCTTCTTCGTGCTCGTGATTGTGCTCCTCGCCGGTAACGCCTTCGGATTCAGTCTCGCCTTCGTCGTCGGCTTTTTCGGTTTCACCTTCGCCCGTAGTCGTTGTGTCGTCAATAAGTTGCTTGGTTTGAGGAACAAACGCGCCAGCAGCAAGCGGTTCCGCTCACCGCCAGAAAGCGCACGTACCGGCGTCATCGCCCGTTTCGGCACCGTCAGTCGCGGTGTCTTCTGCGGCGGTTTCACCCGTTACAGTATCTTCTGCAGTATTGCCTGTTTCCGTTTGTGCAGTGCTATCGGGCGCAATTTCGCCTTCTTCTGCAAATACGGATACGGAACACATAGTAAAAATGAGTGCGGTGATAAGGAAGAAAACCAAACAGTTTCTCTTTGTCATGACCGTCCCCCTAATCACTTCGTTTCCTTGTGAGGCGTGTGCTTACGGCAGAATTTGCAATATTTGTTAAGCTCAAGCCTATCAGGGTCATTCTTCTTGTTCTTGACCGTGTCGTAGTTTCTCTGGTTGCATTCTGTGCAAGCGAGAGTTACACGAACTCTTGTATTGGATTTCATTTCGGCACCTCCTGAGTAAATTTATTTGCACATATTATGTGCGGTTGCCTTCCTCCTTGCGCCGTTGCGCTTTGCGGAATCTCCATATAAAATTAACGGATTCATGCACTCCAAAAATTCCATAAAAAAAGAACCCGCAAAAAGAGGTATACCAAATATACCACAATTCGCGGGGCTTGTCAATAGATTTTTAACAAAATTTCGGAATTATTTACTATATATAATAAATCGCAAAAATACCGTCAGTTGAACATTCTTAAATTGGCAAGTGCTTTGCCGTTTTCGTATTCTTTACATTCGGTCAGAGCAAAAAAGTTTCCTTCGCTGTCATAGGTGCGAAATATCTCCCCAACCTCTGCATTTATGCCGATCTTTTTTAAATATATCTCATTTCCGCATTTAGCAAGCTTTGAATAAAACTCGGATAGTCTTACCTCGCGATGCCCTTCAAAAAGCTTATCAGTGGGTATTAGATATTTTTCGGGAGCATCAGATGCGCGAAGATCATCTAAAGATATCGCGGTGCTTATATCAAAGCCGCCGTTTGATGTGCGACAAAGAGTCTTCA
>CALCTE010000279.1 GCA_937893885.1 uncultured Clostridia bacterium
GAAGCTTCTCTGCCCAAAAACATGCCAATTTGCACATAGCGCTGCCTATAAAGGTTGGGTTGAAAAACTGGAATTTAAAATTTCACATTACGGGCGTGTCTAGAATAATAATTTTGGGTTTCCTTTTTTATTGTCCGTTTTTGGGGACTGAGTATTTGATAGGCTTGTATTACAGAAGAAAATTTTTAGAAGGATTGGAGGTAAATGGAATGTTAGTTGTAGCAAGTAGTGAAGTTAATAAGAAGCAGAGAGTTTATCATAGATGCGGATGTATGTACGCTCGAAGAATAAAGCCTGACAATCGGTTAGAGCTGTCAGAAGAAAAAGCACTGCGCAAGCATTATAAGAAGTGCAAATATTGTTCCGGTATGCAGGGAGATGTAAATGTACATAAGAAGGCTTTTGTAACGTGGGAGCATAAGAAGGATATGAGATTTACATTTGATACAGATACCGACGAATATAACGAATGAGATACACAAGGTGGCGGGGGAGTTGTTTGATGAGTTTTGGAACGGGCAACCGATACGGCATCTTGGAATCCACACCGGGAAGGTAAAAGAGGATGATTGTATGCGGCAGTTCTCTTTATTTGATGATGTGGATTACGAGAAGCTCATTCGAATTGACAGGACGGTGGATGCAATCAGAGATCACTTTGGAATTGACTCAGTAAAGCGGGCGGTATTTGTAAAACAGATGATTGACCATATGAGCGGTGGCATATCTAGGGAAAAAAGAGAAGTGGATTACAGCAGAATCAAGATAGAATGATGAAAAGAGATGGCAAACCGTATTGTAAGCATAAAAACCACATGATGAGAAGGGTTTTCGCTCAAAGGGACAAAAATTGACCAATGGGTGAAAGCCGGTACGGGACAAGAGAAAATCCGATCATCGAAAAGATGGTCGGATTTTTCTTTATATACAGATGAAAACAGCTCCGAGGTCACAACGATCTCCGAGCTGTTTGGCTTTTATGAGTTCATATTTGGGGTAATACCTATGCTTTCGAGCAGCTCGGCAAGCTCCTCTCGGCTGTGGACGTTCAGCTTCTTATACGCCTTTCTGAGATAATAGTTCACCGTATTGACGGTAACGCCGGTATCCTCGGCGATCTGCTTTACGGTCATGCCGTCGGCATATTTCAGGACCGTCTCGTTTTCCTTTACGGAAAGTCCGTAGGTGCGAAGCGGCCCCTCGCAGGTGTGGACGTTAATGGTCGGCTTATTCTCCGGCTCCTTGCCGTGAAGAAGCCATTCGTAGTCGCAATCAAACTCAAGCGCGATCAGCTTGGCAAGGGCAGGCTTAATGCTTTCGGGACGTGCCTTGGCGTTGCCCGTCAGCAGAAGAACGTACTGCGGTGTCACGCCGATCCTCCTTGCGAATTCTGCCTTGCTGATCTGTCTCTCTTCAATAATCCGGTTTAATCTGTCAGCAAGTATCAAACGTTCAGCTCCTTTCGGTCAGTTATTTCATTGTGCGGTGCTTGCTCACCAGCGCAGCGAGTTCAAGACGGCTGTGAACGTTGGTTTTACGGTAAATGCTCTTGGCGTGATCCTTTACCGTGTGATCGGAAATAAACAGCATCGTTGCAATATCCTTGTTGGCATAACCAAGGCAGATAAGCTCGGCGACGTCTCTTTCCTTTTTTGTGAGAACATCCAGGGGATCTCCCGCAGAATCTGCTTCGGCAGTAAGTGCAGGCTCGGTTTTCGTTTCAACCTCTGCAGCCGGAACAACCGCCTCTTCTGTTGTCTGCGGAACGGCTTCCTCGTCCGTGATCCTGCGGCGAAGTGTGAACATCAGGAACGGCTCCACCTGCATATATACGAACACAAGCACACCCATGATCACCGCATAGAAGATGTACAGCGCGGTAGGTGCGCCGAGGAATATCTCGGCAATCACGGCGTGAACGAGAACCGCCGAGAAAGCAAGACCGATGATAGAGGGTGCTATGAACTTGGATGGATAGGACTTCATGATCGGCACACCGTAAAGCGGCCCGAACATGGCGGCAGCCATACCGAATCCGATCAGCCCGCAGGCAACAGGGACAAAAGCGGGAACGTAATCGGTAACGAGCATCAAAAGGAAACCGAGTCCGCCAAGTCCCACCAACACGGGCATCAGTCGGAAGGGATGAACGTTCGCTTTCTCATGAAGAAAATACATAGTGAAACAAGAAAGCGCCACGACCAAATACATAATGGAAACGCCGTGTTCTACCTTACCGACAATCGCAGGGCCGGCAACGCTCATCAGCGCGATAATGAACACAAGAAGATATGTACCCCACATCATCTTCTTCGGCACGATAAGACCGTCGCTCTTTTTCACGAACCGAGGCAAACGCTCCTTACCCGCAGGGATGCGGAGGAAGAAGATAAACAGAAGCACAAGAGCTGCCACCATTGCATAGCGGAAGGTGGAGAACGGGATGGATATCACCTCGTTCTGAACCAAAGCGATCAGGAACACCGCTATACCGTAGCCGAAGGTCAGATACTTAACGCTGCTTTTCTCGGAAAAGTAAGTAACCACAAGAA
>CALCTE010000280.1 GCA_937893885.1 uncultured Clostridia bacterium
CGAGCTTGCTCCCGTAATCGAAAAAGGCGACGCGAGATTTTTCAATTTGGAGACGACGCTTCACCGCGAGGGTGAATGCTACGCGTCCGAAACGAGCGGGGGCTCGTATTTGCGCACCGATCCCGAAATTTTGGACGACGTCAAAAAATTCGGATTTAATATGACCTCGTTCAACAATAATCACGTAATGGATTTCGCTTTTGACGGGCTTTTATCAACGCTTGACGCCGTAAATGAAAGCGGGCTTGTTCACGCTGGCGTAGGCCGTAATCTTGCTGAGGCTTCCGCGCCGAGATATCTTGAAACAAAAGAAGGCCGAGTTGCGCTTATAAGCTTTAACTCAACCTTAATGGGAGAAATGTCCGCAGGCGAGCAAACGGCAAGAGTAAAGGGCCGTCCAGGCTGTAATCCTTTACGCGTCACACAAAAGATAACGCTTGAAAAAAAGGACTACGACGCACTTAAATCTATCGTTGATGCAACACATATTAACGCTCAAAGAGAACTTGAAAAGCGCGAGGGCTATCACGGCGGAACGGCTGATATGAGCGTTAACGTCGGCGGAATTTCCTTCGTGCTCGGCGATAAGACCGAAAGAAAGCTTGATATCCACCCCGAAGACCTTGAGCGAGCAAAAAAGGCTATACACGAAGCAAAGCTCCAAGCGGACTATATCATCGTTTCATTTCACTCTCACGAAATGGGCAACGTCGAAAAAGAAGAGCCTTCCGCTTTTGCACGTGAGTTTGCACACTTTTGCATAGATTGCGGCGCGAACGCTATCGTAGGGCACGGCCCGCACCTTCTCCGCCCCATAGAAATATATAAAGAGCGTCCCATCTTTTATTCTCTCGGCGATTTCGTGCTTCAGCTTTACAATATAGATTTTGCACCTCACGATTTTTACGCGCAGTACGGTCTTTCATCGGACGTGACCGTTCACGAGCTTCTTAGTAAGCGGTCAAACGGTTTTTCCATCGGTCTTATGACTGATCACCGTATGTTTGAAAGCGTGATTCCTTATTGGGAAACAGAAAACGGCAACTTAAAAAGTCTTACGCTCTACCCCATTGTACTTTCGATGGATGGAAACAAGTCCGAAATAGGACTTCCGAGACTTGCAAAGAACACCGAGTATTTAGACGGCTTTATAAATAGGTGTAAAGCTTTCGGTACGACCGTTAAAAAAACGGAAGACGGACTTTTAAAATGCACTTGGTAAATCAAAGTTTGGGCAAAGTTTAGGCAAATTTGAAAATATTACTTGTCAAATAAGCCTTATTGGCGTATAATAAAGCATATTCTATGTGAAAGGTATAATATAATGAATTATTTTGATATGGGCAAGGACGAGGCAAAAAAGCTCCTTGCAACGCTTAAAGCAGAATACGACGAAGTTAAGGCAAAAAAGCTTTCTCTCGATATGTCAAGAGGAAAGCCCTGTAACGAACAGCTTGACTTATCAAACGAGATGCTTAATATCCTTACGGCTGACGATTTTAAAAATAACAGCTACCGTAACTACGGCATTCTCGACGGTATTCCCGAATGTAAAAAGCTCTTTGCAGAGCTTACGGGTGTAAAGGAAGAAAACGTCATAATCGGCGGCAACTCAAGCCTTAATATGATGTACGACACGCTTGCAAGATGTATGCTTTACGGCTTTGCGGGCGGAAAACCCTGGTGCCGCGAAGAAAAGGTTAAATTCCTCGCGCCCGTTCCGGGATATGACAGACACTTTGCCGTTTGCGAGTCACTCGGTATAGAGATGATAAACGTTCCCATGACCGAAGACGGTCCCGATATGGACGTAGTTGAGGAGCTTGTTCGAAACGACGAGAGCATAAAGGGTATGTGGAACGTGCCGAAGTACTCTAACCCCGACGGATACGTATATTCCGCCGAAACGGTGAAGAGACTTGCTAAAATGGAGTGCAAAGCTAAAGACTTCCTTCTTATGTGGGATAACGCATATATAGTACATAGCCTTTACGGTGCGGCTGCGGAGATTCCCGAAATTCTTTCCGAGTGCGAAAAGGCGGGAAATCCCGACAGAGTTATCGAATTCGTTTCCACCTCAAAGATAAGCTTCCCCGGCGCAGGTGTTGCGGCGCTTATTTCAAGCAAGGCAAACATCGACGCGATAAAGAAAGTGCTTACCTGCCAGACTATCGGTCACGATAAGATAAATCAGCTCCGTCACGTCAAGTATTTCGGTGATGCACAAGGTCTTATTAAGTATATGCAAAAGCACGCAGATATTTTAAGGCCCAAGTTCGAGATAGTCGACACACTTCTTACCAAAGAGCTCGGCGCACTCGGTATCGCAACTTGGACAAAGCCCGAGGGCGGTTACTTCGTAAGCTTCTACGTTGAAAACGGCTGTGCAAAGCGCACCGTCGCACTCTGCAAAGAAGCAGGTGTCGTTTTGACGGGCGCAGGTGCCGCTTACCCCTACGGTAAGGACGAAAGCGACAGCAACATAAGAATTGCTCCCTCTTTACCGCCCGTAGATGAGCTTTCCGAGGCTATAAGCGTACTTTGCCTTTGCACGAAGATCGCCGTACTTGAAAAGATCACGGCATAATATAATATTATAAGGAGGACTAAAGTGGGAACCGGAAAGAAAATTTGGAGAACCGTTTACCCCTTGCTTATTTGGTTTGGCGTTCAGATGATCGTTCAGTATATCTATCTGTTCGTCAAGGCGTTTGAATATATCGGCGCTATCGGTGTCGATGCTCTGACTTCGTTTAACAATGAAGAAGAATTTAATAAGATCATGAACTATTTGCTCGACGTTACAGCAAAAGATGCGCTTATGCTGACGCTCGTTTGCAACGTAGTCACGATCGCCGTACTTGCAATATTCTATTTCTACGACAAAAAGAAGTGGGATAAGCATAACGCTCTCAATTTCAACACCGTTAAAAATCCCATGCAATACGTCCTTTCTTCTTCGGTAGCCGTCGGCTGCTGTATAGGATTTAACATTATCGTATCCATTATTGCCGCCATAGCGATTTCAACGCTCGGCGAGCAGGTAATGGATTCATACGATACCGTTGCAAGTGCCATAGATACGTCACCTATGTTTATGCAGATATTGACGGTGGTGATCTCCGCTCCCGTATGCGAGGAGCTTCTTATGAGAGGTCTTATCTATAAAAGACTGCGTTCCTTTGCAAAGCCCTTTACGTCCGCGCTTATTTCCTCGGCCATATTCGGTATTATACACGGAAATTGGGTGCAATTTGTATACGCCTTTGCGGT
The DNA here is from genome assembly GCA_937893885.1 of uncultured Clostridia bacterium. Classification (GTDB taxonomy): domain Bacteria; phylum Bacillota; class Clostridia; order Oscillospirales; family CAG-272; genus CALCTE01. The sequence goes on from CALCTE010000280.1 coordinate 3,274, forward strand.
AGGATTTGTTGCGGCATACGTTTACGAATACACAAGAAATCTCTTTGCACCAATACTTTTCCACATGGTAGCAAACGGCGTATCGACGATGGCTTCCACCGAAGCGCTGTCACCGTATTTTAATACCTTAATGCTTGGACAAGAATTTATTTCTATAACTCTCACGCTTTGCACGGTATGCACTATAACGGGCCTTATAGCTATGAATCACATATCCAAAAGAAAGCTTATAAAGGAATAACAAAAGGTTTCCAATGCCGTCTCCCGAAAGGGAGGCGGCTTTCAATTTTGCCTAGTTTCGACAAAGAAAGCATAAAAAATTCAACAAAATGACGAAAAATATATTTTGTGGTATTTTTCTATTGACATACACAATATATTGTGTTACACTTGGTATACAAACCGTTTTAGGAGGGATACTATGCGTCTTGGCGGACTGCAAAAAATAACCTTACTTGACTTTCCCGGCGCAGTCGCCTGCACGGTATTCACCTCGGGCTGCAACCTACGCTGTCCCTTTTGCCACAACTCACCTCTCGTCCAGTCACTTTCCGATGACGAGCTCTTTTCGGAAGACGTTTTATTTGAGCTTCTGAAAAAAAGAAAGGGCGTGCTTGACGGCGTCGCGATAACGGGCGGCGAGCCGCTTATGCAAAAGGACATTGAGGAATTTATCGCGAAGATAAAGGTTCTCGGCTTCAAGGTAAAGCTTGACACCAACGGCACCTTCCCGGATAAGCTCAAAAGTCTGCTTGACAAAGGACTTCTTGATTACGTCGCGATGGACGTCAAAGCTCCCGTCGAAAACTACGGCCGCGTTGCAGGAACAGATGCTTTTGGTGAGAAAATAAAAGAGAGCATCGAAATACTTAAAGGCTGTAATATTCCGTATGAATTTCGCACGACCGTAGTAAATGAGCTGCACAACGAAGACGATTTTCACAGAATAGGCAAACTTATAAAAGGCGCAAAGGCGTACTTCATACAGTGCTTTAAGGATTCGGGAAATATTCTTGCGGAAGGACTTTCCGCACCGAGCAGGGAAAATCTTGAAAAATATCTTGAAATTGCAAAAAAGTACGTGGAAAACACGAGTCTTCGAGGCATATATTGACCTCGGCTCTTAAAATAAATAATATATTCACATAAATTAAGGAGAAAGTTATGTATCAGGTTCAAAAAAGAGATGGCAGAATTATTGATTTCAAGCTTGAAAAGATCGTCAATGCGATAAAGCTTGCTTTCGATGCACAGGAAACACAGTATCACGACAGCGTAATCGACTTCTTGGCATTAAGAGTTACGGCAGATTTCGCGCCCAAGGTAAAAGAGGGTGTTATCGGTGTCGAGGATATCCAAGACAGCGTTGAGTCCGTACTCGTTCAGGCGGGATATTCCGACGTTGCGAAGGCGTATATCCTTTACCGCCGTCAGCACGAGAAGCTCCGTAACATCAAGGAAACGATGCTCGACTACAAGGAGATAGTCGACAACTACGTTAAGATCAACGACTGGAGAGTTAAAGAAAACTCCACCGTTACTTATTCCGTAGGCGGTCTTATCCTCTCAAACTCCGGCGCTATCACCGCTAACTATTGGCTTTCCGAAATTTATGACGATGAGATCTCCAACGCTCACAGAAACGCCGATATCCACATTCATGACCTTTCTATGCTCACCGGTTATTGCGCAGGTTGGTCCTTGAAGCAGCTCATTAAGGAAGGTCTCGGCGGCGTTCCCGGAAAGATAACCTCCTCCCCTGCAAAGCACCTCGCAACGCTCTGCAACCAGATGGTAAACTTCCTTGGTATCATGCAGAACGAGTGGGCGGGCGCACAGGCGTTCTCTTCCTTCGACACCTACCTCGCTCCCTTCGTTAAAGCTGACAACTTGAGCTACGATCAGGTTAAGAAATGCATCGAATCCTTCGTTTATGGCGTAAACACGCCTTCCCGTTGGGGTACGCAAGCACCCTTCTCCAACATCACTCTTGACTGGACCGTTCCCTCCGACCTTGCAGAACTCAACGCTATCGTAGGCGGCAAGGAGATGGACTTCAAGTATAAGGACTGCAAGAAGGAAATGGATATGGTCAACCGTGCGTTCATCGAAACGATGATCGAAGGCGACGCTAACGGCAGAGGCTTCCAGTATCCCATTCCCACTTACTCAATCACAAGAGATTTTGACTGGTCCGAAACAGAGAACAACAAGCTGCTCTTTGAGATGACCGCCAAGTACGGCACACCTTATTTCTCAAACTATATCAACAGCGATATGGAGCCCAGCGATGTACGCAGTATGTGCTGCCGCCTTCGCCTTGACCTTCGTGAACTTCGCAAGAAGTCCGGCGGCTTCTTCGGCAGCGGTGAAAGCACAGGCTCAATCGGCGTTGTAACTATCAATATGCCTAGAATTGCTTATCTTGCAAACAGCGAGGAAGAATTCTACCATCGCCTTGACAAGATGATGGATATTTCTGCCCGTTCTCTTAAGATTAAGAGAACTATTATCACCAAGCTTCTTGAAGAAGGTCTTTACCCCTATACAAAGCGCTATCTCGGCACGTTCAACAACCACTTCTCAACCATCGGTCTTGTCGGTATGAATGAGGCTTGCCTTAACGCAAAGTGGATTGGTAAGGATCTTACAGATGAGCAGGCACAGAAGTTCACTCAGGATGTTCTCAACCATATGCGTGAGCGTCTTTCCGATTATCAGGAAATGTACGGCGATCTTTATAACCTTGAGGCTACTCCTGCAGAGTCCACTTCCTACCGCCTTGCAAAGCACGATATTTCACGTTATCCCGAAATCCGTACTGCTAACGAGAACGGCACACCTTACTATACCAACAGCTCACATCTTCCCGTTGGCTACACATCCGATATTTTTGATGCTCTCGAAATTCAGGACGAGCTTCAGACTCTTTACACATCGGGTACTGTTTTCCACGCATTCCTCGGCGAAAAGCTTCCCGATTGGAAGGCTGCGGCAAACCTTGTCCGCAAGATTGCAGAAAACTACAAGCTCCCCTACTACACACTCTCCCCCACGTACTCCGTATGTAAGGATCACGGCTATATCGCGGGCGAGCATTTTGAGTGCCCCATTTGTCATAAGAGCGCAGAGGTATACAGCCGTATCACAGGTTACTACCGTCCCGTTCAAAACTGGAACGACGGTAAAGCACAGGAATACAGAGACAGAAAGCTTTACGACATCAGCTCCTCTATGGCTAAATTCACGGGACGTACGCCTGTACAAGCGGAAGAAGCTTGTGAATGCACCGCCACTGCTGAAAACGAAGTCGTTCTCTTTGCAACACGCACTTGCCCCAACTGCAAGATGGCGAAAACCTTCCTTGACAAAGCAGGCGTAGCATACTCGGTAGTATATGCGGACGAAGAGCCCGATAAGGCAAACGCATACGGCGTAAAGCAAGCTCCCACGCTCGTAGTTTCCGAAGGAGGAAAGGCAGAAGTCGTCGTCAACGTTTCCAACATAAGAAAGTACATCGACGAGAAGCTTGCAAAGTAATATGATCTACGATATAATTGTTGTCGGCTCGGGTCCTGCGGGGCTCACCGCCGCCATATACGCAAGGCGTGCGGATAAGAGCGTTTTGGTAATTGAAAAGGAAACCTTCGGCGGTGAGATAACTCACTCGCCGAAGGTGGAAAACTATCCCGGATTTATCGAAATGTCGGGAAACGAATTTGCAGATAAGCTAATCGACCAAGCGACGAACTTGGGTGCCGTTATAGAGATGGATAACATCACCGACGCCGAAAAGTCGGGCGACAAGTTCGTCGTGACGGGAGAATACGGAAGCTACGAGGGTCGCTCTCTCATAATAGCCTCCGGCTCAAAGCACAGAAGGCTCGGTCTTGACAAAGAAGAAGAGCTTACGGGAAACGGTATCTCCTACTGCGCGGTATGCGACGGCCCCTTCTTTAAGGGTCAAGAGGTCGCCATAATCGGCGGAGGAAACAGCGCATTACAAGAGGCGGTAATGCTTTCAGAATATTGCAAAAAGGTTACCGTAGTACAAGATATGCCTTTTTTGACGGGTGAAAAGAAGCTCCAAGAGATACTCGAAAAACGTGAAAACGTTGAGATAAGGCTTGGATTTACGGTGAAAGCGCTTGAAGGCGATGATAAGCTTACGGCTCTGACACTTGAGAGTAAAGCTGACGGTAAAGCTACGAGTCTTGCCGTAGACGGCGCGTTCGTGGCAATAGGTCAAGTGCCCGAAAATAAGGCGTTTATTAAGCTTGTGGAGCTTGATGAGCGCGGCTATATTAAATCGGGCGAAGATACCCTAACGAAGACCGAAGGCGTATTTGCCGCAGGCGATTGCCGTACAAAAGCAATAAGGCAGATAGTCACCGCAACGGGCGACGGCGCGGTAGCTGCAGTCGCGGCTTGTAAGTTTGCGGAAAGAGTATAGTTTTAAAACGGCAGTTTATCTGCCGTTTTTGCTTTTTGTTAACGTTTTTAAAAAACTCTTGACAAACCCGCTCTAATGTGTTAGAGTGTATATGAGCTCTAATGGATTAGAGAAAGGAGATCTTGTTATGGATACACCGAAGGTTTTTGAAAGCGAATACCGCTTTTGTCTTATTTTATGGGAAAATGAGCCGGTTAAAAGCAGTAAGCTCGTAGAACTCTGCAAAGAACTGCTCGGTTGGAAGCCTACTACCACGTACACGGTTATTAAGCGTCTTTCGGAGCGTGGGATACTTAAGAATGAAAATACCGTCGTCACTTCACTTGTAAGCAAAGACGAAGTGCAAGCCGCCGAGCTTGACGAAATGGTGGAAAAGACCTTTGAAGGCTCTTTGCCGGCGTTCATCGCAGCATTTACAAAACATCAGAAGATGTCCGATGCAGACATAAGCGCCCTTCAGCAAATGATAGACCGATATCGTAAAGGAGAACATAAATGAGTGAGTTCTTCTTAAACGTCGTCAATATGAGCATATCGGCAAGCTGGCTTGTGCTTGCAATTGTGTTGCTTCGTTTCATCCTTAAAAAGGCGCCGAAGAATATCAGGGTTATCCTTTGGTCCCTCGTTGGCATCCGTCTTGTGTGTCCTTTCAGCTTTGAAAGTGTGCTTAGTCTTATTCCAAGCAAAGAGACGGTACCGCAGAATATTATGATGTCACCCTCGCCTGAAATTCACACAGGCTTTCCATCCATGAATACGGCAATTAACCCGATAATCAGCGAGAGCCTTGCACCAAACCCGGGTGACAGTGTAAATCCCTTGCAGGTTATAACTTTTATTGCGGCGGTGCTATGGTTAGTAGGTATGGCGGCTATGCTTATCTACACCCTTGTGAGCTATCTGCTTATTCGCAAAAAGACAAATGAAGCAATACTTTTAAAAGAGAATATTTATATAGGTGACAGAATAGCCACACCTTTCATTCTCGGTGTGATAAAGCCTAAAATTTATCTGCCCTCAGGGATGAATGAGGCTGACACTGCATATGTTATAGCTCATGAAAAGGCCCACATCAAACGCAGAGACCATCTATGGAAGCCACTTGGCTTTTTGCTGCTGACGGTCTATTGGTTCAACCCTGTTTTATGGCTTG
>CALCTE010000281.1 GCA_937893885.1 uncultured Clostridia bacterium
CACATACAAATTGTCCGGACGATGCGGTGGAATCGCATTCCACAGCTTGAAGTAGGTGTCGTTCAAGCATTCCTCGCAGTCAAGCCTGTCGCAAAGCACGTTGTACGCGACGGTGAAAAGATACTTGCCGTATTTTACGTCCGTATTTGTTATCGCTTCTTTGTCGCGTGCAAAATAAAGCTCAATTATCTTTTTATCGTCCATAGCTTTCCTCCTTTCTCAAAACTAAAAGAGCCCTTCATAAATAAGAGTACCGAAAAAACCGAAAGTGTGTAATTGTTTTGAAAAAAATTCCTTAACCAAGCTTTTCAAATATAAGCTTTGCCTTAAACATATCTCCGTCAAGCTCGATTTCGAATATGCCGCCGCAAAGTTCCGTGTAGCTCTTTGCTATAGCAAGTCCGAGCCCGTTTCCTTCAAGAGTTCTGGAGCTGTCGCCGCGCACAAATCTTCCCGTTATCTCCTCTGCGTCAAAGTCAAGCGGAAAAGCCGAGACATTTTTAAACTCTATTTCAACCTTTCCGTCCTTCTCGGCGGCAGTAATAAATACGCGTGTGCTTTTTAAAGTATATTTCAAGACGTTGTCTATGAGATTACCCAAAACGCGCGACATTTTACGTCCGTCGGCGAGGATATAAAGCTCTTTCTGTACCTGCGTGCAGAACACAAATCCCGAGCTCTGTATTTCACGCTCGTGCTCGGCAAGCGACTGCTCGATAAGCAAGGACGCATCAAGTCTTTCAAGTACGGCTTCGTCGTTTCCGCTGTGAGCCTTCGATACGTCGAATAGGTCCTGCGTGAGCTTTTTGAGCCTTTCGCCCTTTTTTGCTATAACTGCAACGTAGTCCTTTGCTTCCTCGGAAAGTCCCTCAGTCTTCGCAAGAAGCTCCGCATAGCTTATTATGGACGTTATGGGTGTCTTCAGGTCGTGCGACACGTTAGTGATAAGCTCGGATTTCATTCTTTCCGCCTTGACCTTTGCCGCCACGGACTCATCAAGCCCCCTTGCGATCTCGTATGCCGTCTTCTGCTTGCGATATCGTTTACGTCTTCTGCGAGGGCTTTCATATCCTCGCTCTTTACCTCGGCTATTTTATAGCCCGTATTTCCGCCCCTTATCTCTCTTGCGCCCCTCTTTATATCGTCAAGGTCTTTTGCTCTGTAAGCAACGACAATGCACGCGAATAAGAAAAGCAAAACGGCAAGGATAAGCCCTATCGGTGAGTGGTACGTGACTATTCCCAAAGCGCCTATCAGCGCGGTGTACACGAAAAGCATAAGGATAACAATAGCGCCCGTTTTTTGCGAAAGCGCTCTTTTCAGCGCTTTGAAAGACGCCTTCGTTTTTCTCCATATCCACTTTAATATCTTAACAAATACGCGCCATATCCAAGTAAGAACGCGAAGGACTATACTTGTTTTTAAAAATCTTTCCGTCTTGATGTTTCGTACCACGGAAAGAAGCGCGGTTATAAGCGCAAGGCTTCCGAGCAGCACCGCCGCGCCTATTAAGGCAAACACGGCGTTTTGCGAAAAGCTTCTGTTTAAATGCTCGCCTATCACATATGCCCATGCAAAAACCGCACCTACGGTAAATACTCCCGCAAACGCAAGGTGCGCTTCAAGCCATATCTTGTCAACCCACATATTTTTATATTCGCCGTCTTTATTCTTACCGCATACACAGATAAGGTACACGAGTAAAAGTATCGCCGCAAGAGCGTAGGCTCCCGTATAAAGCGCAGTGTCTATTACGATTTTCTCCTGTTTTAGCCATATTGCCTCGTATTTGCTTATTACGTCTTCCTTTACGTTACAGCTTACGGTAATCGTGCTTTTTGTGTCGTAGCTTATAAGCTCCTCGATGTAATAACTGCAACTTGAGCCCGTATACCATCTGTCGACGTTTCCCGCCGCGTCTCTTTTCACATACGAGTAGCAGTCACCCACCATAAGCTCTTCTGCGCTTTTTGCGCCGCAGTTGGTTATCACCGTGCCGTTATACTCGACGTAATAATTGAGCTTGTCATCGTAATAGAAATCATCGAAGGCCTTTTTTATGCTTTCCGCTATTATTTCGGGGTTTGCCTCTACGAATTTTGCCCTCTCGGCATTCCCCTTGCCGTTTAAGTAGTCCGGAAACGCCTCGTGATATGCGTGCACGAGCGTCCATTCGGGCTCATTTAAAAGCATTGATACGTACCAAGACTTAGAAAAATCGCTTTCAAAAGAGTATATGTTATCCTCCTCGTTGTAAAAAGTAACCACAGCGCCCGTAACGGTACAATACCAGAAATGCACCATATACGCTATTCAAATAAACCGTATATGGTACAATTTGGTTGTTACGGGAAAAAGGCTATATACGCGCAAAACAGCAGCACCGCGACTGTCTTCAGTACGCGCGAATATATTATTTTTCTCATTGATAATTCTCCTTTAGTCTATTTTGTAGCCTATTCCCCAAACGACCTTCAGATATTTCGGCTCTTTGGGGTTTATCTCTATTTTTTCCCTTATGTGCCTTACGTGCACCGCGATAGTGTTATCGCCCACGGCAGTCTGCTCGTTCCACACGTTTTGGTAAATATCCTCTGCGGAAAATACGCGCCCTCTGTTTCGTACGAGAAGCTCAAGAATCTTATACTCAATGGGCGTGAGCCTCACACTTTCTCCGTCCACCTTTACCGTTTTACTCTCCGTGTCAACCGAAAGCCCGCCGATAACTATTTGACCGTTTTGCTTTCCGATAGAGCCGAGAGTCGTGTATCTTCGCAGTTGCGAGCGCACTCTCGCCATAAGCTCGGACGGATTAAAGGGCTTTGTGACGTAATCGTCCGCGCCGTAAGTCCGAATATCTTGTCCGTATCCTCACTTTTCGCGGAAAGAAGTATGACGGGGATATTCCTTGACTCGCGCAGTTTCATAAGAGTCTTTATCCCGTCAAGGCGCGGCATCATAACGTCAAGTATCATTAAATGCACTTCGTTTTCCGATAATATATCGAGCACCTCGATTCCGTCATAAGCCTTGAGCGCCTTATAGCCCTCTGCCGAAAGGAAAATGCATATACTGTCAACTATCTCCCTATCGTCGTCTACGACCAATACGTTCATATTTTTCACCTCCGCTATTATCATAAGGCACAATTCTTAATATATATCAATGAGAATTCTTAACTTTTCTTAATAAAAATCATTTTCTGTACTTTATTATACCAAAAAAGCGCCTCTGCTTCAAGAGATCGGCGCTTTATATTGCATTTGGAAATTTTTCGTGCTAAAATTAAGGCAAACGAACATACTGCGAGGGTTAATATGAAACAATTAAATGCAGAAAAATTAAACTCGGTCTTACTTGCACGCCTTAACGATAATATCGCGCTAGGGAAAGTAGGCGGTGCAAAGCTTATCGTGCGTCAAGAAGGAAAAACGCTGTGCAAGCTTGAAGCCGGATATCAAAACGTGCTCACCGAAGAACCGATAAAGAGTGATGCCATATTCCGTATGGCGTCTATGACCAAGCCCGTTACGGCAGTCGCGGCGCTTGTTGCAGAGGATATGGGGCTTTTCAAGATGGACGATCTCGTGAGCGACTATCTTCCGCAGTTTGAAAATATGTACGTCGCCGAAATCAAAGGCGGCAAAGTTACCGCAGGCAAAAAGAGCGAAGTACCGCTTCGTATATGGCACATGCTCTCGCACGCGAGCGGTATGATGGCGGCAACGGAGATAGGTCTTGCGCTTGAAGCGCAAAAACCCGACAGTGCGTACGAAACTCTCGCTACGATGGTTGAGCATTGTGCGTCCGAGCCCCTTGCATACGAGCCCGAAAGCTACAGCGCGTATTGTGCATACTCATCGTTTGACACGGTCGCAAGAATAATCGAGCTGCAAAGCGGTATGGAATATAAGGACTTTTTGAAAAAATACAGTAAATAATAATTCCAAATATTATAGAAATTAGTAAGCATATAAAGGTTATAATCACATAT
>CALCTE010000282.1 GCA_937893885.1 uncultured Clostridia bacterium
AGTCTTTCCTTGGGTAAAAAACATCGAGGATCTGAACGATTTGGAGGAACGGTTATGTTCTATCGCTCGGAAAGCGGAATAACGAACAAAAGCGTCTCGGGAGACCGGGGCGCTTACTTTCTTTCCCGAAGGGCGCACTTACTCACCACCGACAAAGTCGGCGGTGTACTGCCTGCGGCAGACGTGCGCTCTACGAGGTTATGCGTCGGCGCGACACGCCAATATTTTTACAATCGTTACACAAGAAAGGAAGTGATCGCCTATCGCCATATACCATCTTGAAGCAAAAGTCATCACAAGAGGTACGGGGCGCTCTGCGGTGGCGGCAGCCGCCTATATGAGTTGCTCCCGTATCTATAACGATTACGACGGCATTACTCACGATTACACCCGAAAGCGAGGACTTGTGTGGGAGCAGATATTTCTTCCCGAGAACGCGCCGCGCGAGTGGTCAGACCGTAGCGCATTGTGGAATGCCGTTGAAGCAAGTGAGAAATCTAAGGATAGCCGCTTGGCGCGGGAGTTGATCGTTGCGCTCCCAATAGAGCTGTCACAAGAAACGAATGAATTTCTATTGCAATACTTTATTGAAAAGGAATGTGTCGCCAAAGGTATGTGCGCTCACGTCTGTTATCACGATACCGACGGGCATAATCCTCACGCGCATATAATGCTGACGGTGCGCCCATTAAACAAGGACGGCACTTGGCAACACAAGACCGAAAAGGAATACCTTTGTGTCCGTAACGGGGAGGAGCGCGGCTTTACGGCATCGGAATATCTGCAAGCACAAATAGAAGGTTGGGAGAAGCAATATCTTTACAAGATCGGCAAGAAAAAAGAATACCTCCCGCCATCGAAAGCGGAAGGCTTGGAGCGTGTGAACAAATATCCCAAGAGCAGTAAGTACGGCAGACAAAACCCTATCTCCGAGCAATGGAACAGCGAAGAACAGCTTTTGCATTGGAGAAAGATGTGGGCGCGTTATGTCAACCGCGAGCTTGAGGGATGTGAGCTTGACGAGCGCATCGACCACCGAAGCCATAAGGATAGG
>CALCTE010000283.1 GCA_937893885.1 uncultured Clostridia bacterium
GCTTGCATTGGGAAGATTCGTGCTCTATCCGGATGAAAAACGATATGAGTATTTTGCGTATGACCCGGATAAGTACATCTACTCCGAAACATCCGAAAACCACACTGCCCAGAGCGATCCTACAGTGTATAACTTCCTTGTGGAAATGATTCCCGAAGATTATGTGCGCGCACATATCAACTTGGACAATGCGAAAAAGCAGAGTCTTTTAGGTATTGCCACCGTCTACACCGAGGATTTGGGTGGCGGCAAAAAGGCAGTTCTTGAAATTCAGGCAGGCGACGTTGGCTTCGAATATTACGAAAGCGATGATACCTATATTGAGATTAGTTGGTAATTTGTAAAGGAGGGTTGCTTTGTGAAACCGGAAATTGCATTGAAGGTCGATTACGATATCTTTAAAAAATACACACGTAAGCAGATTGAGGCCGTAAGAGATGAGTGGATCTCTGCATACCGAGAGATTGCAGAAGTCAATCCTTCCATAAAGCAGCTTTGTGATTTACTTACCGAACGCATAGACCGTGCCGCTGACCTATTCATCCGCCGTCATATAGAGCCTGTAGTGTCCGATGCTATAAGTCACGATGACTCTTATTATGAATGGCTGGACGAAGTAAAGCAGGAGGAAAATAATGCCCTCGACGGTGATTTCCCGTTGGGCAACGAGGAAGATATGGCGTTTGCCTCTCCTTATTTTACTGTAAAGGAATTGGCACAGATTCAAATGGGATGTGCGGATGATATTTTTGCGGGACACTATGTGGAATACGCCGACCGAGTGCTTATTCGTAAAGGCATTTTGGCAGAGGTAAAAGGCGACTTTAAAGAAGCGGCAGCCGCTTATTCGGGTATATCCACCAGTAAGATGATACAAGACCGTGAATATGCCTGCCGCCGCAAAATGAGGGAGATCATGTTGGAACATAACGAGCACTTAAACAAGGCATACAAAGAACTGTTGGAGGTTTTGGCTAAACAAGACGAGCAGCCCCAGAGCATCTTTTCTATGCAGTATAAATTTTACGCCGCCATATCGGATTTGCGCTATTGGGCGTTCCGTGAGGAAGAAAAAGCATTCGTGCGGGAATGTGAACTAAAAATGATTCCCTACTACCAAAGAGCGTTGGAAGAGGAATATCGAAAGTTCAAAGCGCAAAAAGAGATCGGCATACTGGATTATACCGTGATTGATTGCTGGACACTGACCGTGGACCAAAACGGCAACCCGGTAAAGACAACGGTCGTTGATGTGCAAAAGGGTAAACCGGTTTACGCTGACGGTTGCATCGGTATAGAAATCGCAGATGAAGCACGAAGCGTAGGCAACTGTCGTTATGAATTGAGAAGGTGGCTCCAGTCCAACACAAACGTATACGAATTAAAAGTGGCGGCCGAAGAACTAAAGAAAAAAGGTGCACTCGGTATGTCCCCTTCACCTGAGCCTAATTACGATCTGAGCGGACTGAGCGGCGGACAGCTTGACGCAGCGGCGTGGCAAAACTATGCAATCGCTAATGGTATGGTGCGCCGTACCAATTACGACGAAATGCTGGATAAACTTTTGGTGGCTATTGATAAGTGTATTGACTTTTATGAAAAAGCTATCTCTATTGTATAAAAGAAGGTGAAGAAATGGATATTGTAAGTGCTATTCGCAAATTGTGTGAGGGCAAAAATGCCTTTCACGATTTGTTTGACAAAACGAAAACCTATGACAAATTATTAGCTCTTGCCGATGATAAAAAGGATGCCGAACTGTTCGGGGCACTGCTCTACGGCAATGCAAGAAATACGCTGATTGAAATGATCAATGATGCGTATAACTTCAAAAAATACGCAGTCACCGCACACGGCTTACTTGTGTCCGACGGACTGGATGCCGCCGATGCCAAGCGAGCACTTGAAATCTTTTTCAAGACATTTGGTTTCCCCGGTTACAGAGAAATGGATCAATCCAAAGTATCCACTGTAAGCGATACCATTAGCGAAAACTTTACGACAGAATACGAGGGCGAAGTGCGTGGTGGTAAGGAATACGGTGTCGGCACCCGAACCTGCTATTCAAACGGCAAATGGTGCAACTACGATGAATGTGTGTGGATTGATGGCGTGATGATCGGTTACGACTTTGCCAAAGAGATAGAATTTGGTGCATTTGAAACCCAAAAGATCGGTTTTGTGGTTGAGGATAACTTTGTCGGTAATATCAAATGCTTCTACGGCGAGGTTGAAGAAATTGACGCGGTCAGTAAATTTACTGTATAACTATCGAAGGAGGTATGGCGATGTCAAGCTTTGACGGTGCAAGAGAACAATGGGAAAATTACCACTTGAGCAAAATAAAAGAATATAAGGAAGCTGCGGAAAACGGCGACCCCGAAGCGATGGAGAATTTGGCGTACCACACCCAAAAGGTGCTGTATCCCACCCGTGAAAAGATCATAGAAATGCTGACTTTCGCCGCCGAGGGAGGTCGTGAAACGGCATATTGGAAGCTGGCAGACCTGTATGCCAATTGGGACAAAAAGAAATACCACGACAAAATTGAGCATTACTGCCGTCTGGCCTTTGCATCCGGCAAAATCTTTACGGATAAGGAACCCGAGTGTCTTTACGGGTCTATTCAATATTGGATCACGGAGCATCACCCCGAATGGTGCGAAATGGAAGAAGGCTTTCGGTCTGATGGCAGTTATTATTTACTGCCTGCCTATCCCCATCGTTATGGAATGACCGTATTCCATGGTGTCGGTGAAGAGGCTGCAAGGCAAAAGCTTGGTGAGAAAAAGGATGATGGATCATGAAACTGAAGATATCAAGATATAGTGATTTTGGTGCAAGGCGACCTTCATCGGGGAACTTTGCTGAGATAATCGAGATGGAAGCAACTGTGGGTGAGTATTCAACGCCTTCACTATTTGGTA
>CALCTE010000284.1 GCA_937893885.1 uncultured Clostridia bacterium
TTGACATTTTCGCAAGTATGACTCCCGCAAAAGAGGTCGGAGGCGATTTCTACGACTTCTACAAGCTTAATGATACAACAGTTGCATTCCTTGCAGCAGACGTTTCGGGAAAGGGAATTCCCGCGGCTATGTTTATGATGACAGCAAAAACTACTATCAAGGACCTTGCTGAAAGCGGTATGGCTGTAAACGATATTTTCACTAAAGCAAACGAAAAGCTTTGCGAAAATAATGAATCGGGTATGTTTGTTACCGCGTGGATGGGTATTTTGGACCTCACAACCGGAAATTTGCAGTTTGCAAATGCAGGTCATAATCCGCCTGTCCTCAAGCGCAGAGACGGGTCGTTTGAATATCTTAAAACCCGTGCAGGATTTGTTCTTGCTGGTATGGAGGGCGTGCGCTATCGTGTAGGAGAGCTTACTCTTTATCCCGGTGACAGATTGTTCTTGTATACTGACGGTGTTCCCGAGGCAACAAATGCCGATAATAAGCTTTACGGCGAGGATAGACTCCTATCCTTTATGAACCAAAATGCAACGATAGAAGCGACGGCGTTTTTACCTGCATTGAAAGCAAATATAGATGAATTCGTAGGCGAGGCGCCGCAGTTCGACGATATTACGATGCTTATGTTCGATTACAAACCTAAACAAGGAGGTGTGCAGATGATAAATAAAACCTTTCCCGCAAAGGTAGAAGCTTTGTCCGACGTGCTCGGATTTGTGGATGAGACCTTGGAGAGCTATGAATGCCCAATGAAAACGCAGACGGCTGTTTGCGTTGCGATCGAAGAGGTGTTCGTTAACGTTGCCCACTATGCCTACGGAGAAGGCGAGGGAGATATGACGCTCGGCATTGGATTTGACGCCGAAAGCCGTGAGATTACCTTCCGGATGACAGATAAGGGCACACCCTTTGATCCTCTGAAAAAACCTGATCCGGATATTACTCTCCCCGCTGAGGACCGAGAGATCGGCGGTCTTGGTATCTTCATCACCAAGAAAACTATGGACACGGTGACCTACGCCTACGAAAACGGCGAAAACATTCTTACTATGATTAAAAAAATTTAAATTATAAGGAGATTTACAGTTATGACCATCGAAATTAAGAGAAACGCGGAAGAAACCATTATCGAGCTTGTAGGTAGACTTGATACCACTACAGCTCCTGCCCTTGACAAATCCATTAGCAGCGATATTGAAGGTACGAAAAAACTTGTTATCGATTTTAAGAGCCTTGAGTATATCTCCAGTGCGGGGCTTCGTGTCCTTCTCGGCGCACAGAAGAAGATGCAGAAGATTGGTTCTATGAAGGTTATAAACGTATGCGAAGAGGTTATGGAAGTGTTTGAGATGACCGGCTTTGCTGATATTTTGACAATTGAATAAAAACAGTAAAAGGAGAAACCAATATGAAATCAAACGTATGCAGAATTGAAAATGGCACAAGAGATCTTACGGCGATTCTCGTGGAAAGCGAAAGGGTAGCAGAATATAACGGTCTTACCCACAAGCAGGCTTTGCAGTTACGCTTGCTTTGTGAGGAAGTTGACGGAATGCTCCCACATATCATCGACGATTTTGACGGCGAGCTTTGGATCGAATTTGAAAACGGTGTTTGCAAGGTGAATGTGTCCATTGAATTTAAGGAATTTACCTCAAAAAAGAAAGAAGAATTGGTCAGTATAGCAAAGAACAAAAAGAATGCCGCTGCAGTCGGGATTGTTGGAAAAATTCGCTCAGCAGTAGAGAATTATTTCATGGATGCAGACAATTTGCAGACCTATTCCATGGCGTTGGAAAGCTATCCAATGGGAATGGAATATTGCAGTGGTGCGGATTACTATTCGCACATTTGGAGCCTCGAGCAGTATAGAAGTACAGTTAAGAAGGAAGAAAAAACAGAGGCGTGGGACGAGCTTGAAAAATCGGTTATCGCTTCAGCGGCTGACGACGTTATCGTAGGTGTCAAAGGAAGAAAAGCTGATATTATCATTGTAAAAAAATTCGCTTAAGGAGAGAAAAAATGAAAATTAGTTTTAAAAACAATAACGGAATTTTGAATGTGGCTCTTGATGGTCGCCTTGATACTACAACCGCCCCCGAGCTTGAAAACTTTATTAGTAATAACTATGATGGAACCGGCTCGATCGTTATCGATTGTGAAAAGCTTTCGTACATCTCATCTGCAGGACTCCGTGTATTGCTCGCTGCTCAAAAGAAGACAAAAGGCGCGATGAAGCTTACTAACGTATGCGAGCTCGTTATGGAGGTCTTCGAAATGACCGGCTTTGCCGATATTCTGGTGATTGAATAATGGAGCTTGTAAGCGAGGCTATCGCATTTGCTGTCAAGGCTCACGACGGAATGCGACGCAAAAAAAG
>CALCTE010000285.1 GCA_937893885.1 uncultured Clostridia bacterium
CGAGCGCGCGCCCGATATCGTGGCAAAGAGTTCTTATATAAGTGCCCTTTGAGCATCGTACGTGAAGCAAAAATTCGCCTTCCGTATCGCATTTTTCCGCTTTAAGCGAAAAAATCTTCACAGGGCGAGGTTCAAGCTCAAGCTCAACTCCGCGTCTTGCAAGGTCACAAAGCTTCCTGCCGTCACGCTTTAACGCCGAATACATCGGCGGCACTTGCAATATATCGCCTCTAAAGCTATCGAGCACGGCAGAAAGTCCCTCAAATCCGGGGAGCACGCCGTCATAGCGTGAAACGATCTCACCCCATATATCCTGCGTGTCAGAGGTAATACCGAGCTTTAAAGTGGCAGTATACGATTTTTCAACGCTAAGGAGAAGTTCTGACGCCTTCACGGCGCTTCCCACAAGCACAGTCAGCACACCCGTTGCCATAGGATCAAGGGTGCCCGTGTGCCCGACTTTCCTCGTGCCGAATATTTTTCTTACGGCGTTGACGGCTCCCTGCGAGGTTATCCCCTCGGGCTTATCTAAGATAAGTGCACCGTTCATAGAAGCTCCTCCGTTTTTGCGGCGATATCTTTTCTTAAAGTTTCAACGTCACCGTTTACGCGAAAGCCCGACGCTCTGATGTGTCCGCCACCGCCGTAAAAGCCCGCAAGACGTGTAGCGTCGAAATAATCGTTACTTCTCACGGATACTTTGAAGCTGTCTTCTTCGATCTGCTTTAAAGTAATGCCTACCTCTACTCCGTCTATAGTTCTGGGAATCTGCACGAGCGCGTCAATGTCGGAAAGATCCGCACCCGCGCTTTTGCACATATCTGAGGTGACCGCCATAACAGCTATCTTTCCGCCGCAGTGGAAGCTGATGCTCTTTATTGCAAGAGACTGCAAAGCAAGAAGCTTCGCACTCGTTCTGTCGTGTATCATTCTGTTTAGATAAGCGTGGTCGATATCCTGTTTCAAAAGCTCTGCGGCTATCTTATGCGTCTTTGAACTCGTGTTGCTGAATTTAAAACAACCACTGTCAGAGGATATGGCACAGTACAAATATTTTGCAAGAGTTTTGTCTTGCTTAACGCCCATCTCTTTACACAGATCGTATACAAGCTCTCCCGTTGCAGATGCATCGGGCTTACAAAACGTATACTGTGCATAAGGCGAGTTCATGGCATGATGGTCTATAGAGAGAAGTATCTTATCCTTATATTCTTCCTGATATTTGCCGAGCATTGCGTCGGTTGCCATATCAACGCAAACTGCAACTTTCGTATGAGAAGGTATCTCGGTGGCAAGCTCGTCACATATAAGCAAAAAGCGCTCCGTCATCTCATCCGGGCAAACGAAGCTTGCCCTTTTTCCGAGCGTACGCAGTGCGTATTCAAGAGCTTTCGCGCTCCCTACGGTGTCGAAATCGGGTCTTATATGAGTGAAGATGAGTATATCGTCGGCTTCAAGCAATATCTGCGCCGCTTTTTTTAATCCAACTTTTCTTTTCAATTCTCGTCTCCGTTGTTTTCCGATGAAATGGAATTGATGAGCTTTGTGATATGCGCGCCCTTATCCATCGACTCATCGGCAATAAACTTAAGCTCCGGCGTAATCCTCAAATTCAGTCTGTGAGCAAGCTCTCTGCGCATATAGCCGAGTGCACTCTTGATACCTTTGGCAAGGCCGGGATCGGTTGCGCCGATAGTGCTGTAATATACCTTACAAAATTTAAGGTCGGGAGTTGTATCAACGTTCGTAATGCTGATAAATGCGGACGATACCCTTGGATCTTTCACGGTACGAAGTATCATACAAAGCTCCTTGGATATCTCCTCGTTTATTCTGTTGATCTTGGGATTCATTGCTATCTCCTTATTACTTGTCCTCGGAAAGACCTGCTTCAAAACTCATAGACGGAACATCAACTTCCGTTACAATGTTTTCGAGAGCGTACTGAAGACACTGAACAACTAGCTTATTAAGAGAAATCTTGTGCTCGTCTGCGATAGCCTCCAAAGCCCTCACCTGTTGTTCGGGAAGACGGAATGTCTTACTTACGGCATCATAACCCTTTGCAATCTTTAACATTTTGATATCTCCTTCGGATATTTTTGATTTCGCAACAAGTATATCACAAATATTTTCAAAACGCAAGAAAAAATGATTGCTTTTTGGAATATTTGTAATAAAAAAGCGTCCCCTGCTTTTTAAAGCAAGGGACCTTTATGTAGACTAAATTACTTTGTGTAGCCCTGAAGCTCTGCAATAAGATTCTCTGCAGGAAGTGAGATCGTGATAAACGTATTAACGTTATGGCTTTCAAGCATGGGTGCAACCTTTTCCAAAACTTCAGCCAATGTTTTTTGATCCTCGCACATTTTGAGCGCGGAGTCAATAAAGAGATCAGTCACGTCATAGTTTGAAGCGAGAATTCCCGTCAAAAATCCGTAAAGTCTTTCAGCGGTAGAAATTCCGTACTCCTCAGCATCTATAAGTCTGACATGGCAACTTACGTCAAAACGAAGCTTATCTCCCCATTCGAGACAAACGACATGTCCGTTAGATGCAGAAGATGCCTTGTTCACGTTTTCGATAAGTGTCTTCGTTTTACCTGTGCCACGTTCGCCAACCATCAATTTAATCATAGGAAACCTCCATATATAAAATTTTTATCTCTATTTACATTATACACTATTTTGCAAAAATTTCAATAGGTTTTCGTTATATTTTACGAACTATTTTAATTTTGCATTAAGTTCCTTTGCAAGCTCCTCATACCCAGGTTTACCCAGAAGTGCAAACATATTTTTCTTATACGCTTCGACACCGGGTTGATCGAAGGGATTTACCCCCGAAATATATCCCGAAATGCCGCAGGAAGCAAAGAAGAAATATATGAGGTATCCAAAGCTGTATGCGTCTTGTTTTGCAAGCTCAAGAACGGTTACGGGAACGCCGCCCTCTCTGTGAGACGTTGCCGCCGCCGTTATCATACTCGCGTTTACGTCGTCGATAAGCTTGTTTTCCAAAAATCCGAGTCCGTCGCCGTCGTCGTCACTTACGGGAAATCTCATATCATTTCCCGTATCTTTAATATCAAGAAGCGTCTCGAAAATTATCCTTTTGCCGTCTTGGATATACTGACCCATCGAATGAAGGTCTGTGGAATAGATGACACTTGCGGGGAATATGCCCTTGCCGTCCTTGCCTTCACTTTCACCGAAAAGCTGTTTTAACCACTCATTCATCATCTGATACGAACTTTCGGCGCTTGAGAAGATCTCTATGCATTTGCCTTTATTAAGCAATGCGTTTCTTATCGCCGCGTAACGCACTGCGGGGTTCGTTTTGCTATAGGTCTTCATTTCGGCGCACGCAGTCGCCGCACCCGATAAAAGTGCGTCAATATCAACGCCTGCTGCGGCAAGCGGAAGAAGTCCGACTGCAGTAAGCACAGAGTATCTGCCGCCGATATCGTCGGGAATAACGAAGCACTCGTAGCCCTCTGCGTCAGCAAGTGCCTTCAGAGTGCCTCTTTGCTTATCTGTGGTTGCGAAAATTCTTTCCTTTGCGCCTTCTTTTCCGTATTTTTCTTCAAGAAGCTGTTTGAATATCCTAAATGCAAGCGCGGGCTCGGTTGTCGTTCCCGACTTGGAAATAACATTTACACATACGTCTCTTCCCTTGCAAATTTCAAGAAGCTCGGTAAGATACCTTGCGTTTATATTACAGCCCGCAAAATATATGTCCGGAGTGTCCTTTTTTAAATTGTTATAGAAGGGACTCTTTAAAAAGTCCATCGCCGCCTTTGCGCCGAGATATGAGCCACCTATACCTATAACAATCAAAACGTCACAACTGCATCTTATTTTCTCTGCCGCTATTTTAACGCGCGTAATCTCGTAAAAGTCGAAATTTTCGGGCTGATATACCCAACCCGTATAGTCATTTCCCGCTCCGCTTCTGTTATAAAGCGTCGCGTGTGCGCTTTTAGCTTTTTCAAGTTCCGTTTCCATTTCCTCTTGGGAAATGAATTCCTCTAAAAACTTTTCATTAAGCTTTACAGCCATTACGTTACCGTCCTTTAAAGATTAGTTTCGCATTGAATAAATAGGTGCAGGGATTCTTCCTCCGCGAAGAACGAATTTATCACTTCCGAAGGAGCTGACCTTGATTACTGGAGCGTATCCGAGAAGGCCGCCGAAGTTTACTATCTCGCCCTCTTTTTTACCGTAAGCAGGAATAACTCTTACTGCGGTCGTCTTTGAATTTATCATACCTATCGCCGCTTCGTCTGCAATTATTGCACTGATTGTGGCTGCACTCGTATCGCCGGGTACTGCAAC
>CALCTE010000286.1 GCA_937893885.1 uncultured Clostridia bacterium
TCAATATATCGGATACCTGCCAGATGTGCCGGAGTTCTATCCCTTTATGACCGCAACGGAGTATCTTCGCTTTTGCGGGGAAATTACCGGTATGAAGAAAGCCGAATGTGATACTCGCTTGAAGGAGCTTTTGGAGCTTGTAGGACTTGGTGATGAGAAGCACCGCATCAAAGGTTTTTCAAGAGGTATGAAGCAGCGACTGGGTATCGCTCAGGCATTGCTTAACAGCCCAAAACTGCTTATTTGCGATGAACCTACCTCTGCTCTCGATCCTGTCGGTCGAAAGGAGATACTGGATATTCTCTTAACTGTCAGAGAGCAGACAACGGTTCTTTTCTCCACCCATATTCTTTCGGACGTAGAGCGTATCTGTACCGATGTTGCCTTTTTGAATAATGGCGTAGTAGAAACACAAGGAAAACTCTCCGATATTAAAACGAAATACCGCAGCAATGAATATCTGTTGGAAACCGAGAACGATACGGATATGAGCAAACTAATTAAGGCGTTTCCCGCAATGAAGCAGATTAACAGAAATCAGCTCACATTTTGCGAAAGTGTGCTCTGCGCGTTTGATGTGCTCCGCTTTGTGTCAGAGCAGCATATCGCTTTACTAAAATTTGAACGAGTGGAGCCTACATTGGAGTCTTTGTTTATGGAGGTGACGCAGAAATGAGATCTCTGATTGCCTTTATAAAAAAAGAATTCACAGAGCAGCTTCGTTCCGGTAGATTGATAATTCTCGGACTTTTATTTGTTCTGTTTGGTATTATGAACCCTGCAATAGCAAAATTAACACCGTGGCTATTGGAAACTATGGCTGACTCCCTTGCCGAAAGCGGAATGATCGTAACGGATGTAAAGGTGAGCGCAATGGACTCGTGGGTGCAGTTCTATAAGAATATACCGATGGGATTGATCGCCTTCGTTTTACTGGAAAGCAGTATCTTCACGAAAGAATACACTTCCGGTACACTGGTCTTATCTTTAACAAAGGGACTGGAACGCTATAAGGTTGTCATTTCCAAAACTGTTGTGATTACTGTTCTTTGGTCGTTTGGATATTGGCTGTGCTTCGGAATTACCTACGGTTATAACGCATATTTCTGGGATAATTCTGTGGCACAAAATCTCATTTTCTCTGCATCGTGTTGGTGGCTGTTCAGTGTGATGGTTGTTGCGCTGATGGTGTTGTTCTCTGTGGTTGCTAAGTCAAATACGGGTGTGCTTTTGGGAACAGGCGGTGTAGTACTGGTATCCTACCTGATTAGCTTGCTGCCAAAATGTAGCAAGTATTTGCCCACTTTCCTGATAGACGGAAACTCTTTGATATACGGCTTAGCAGAAACAAAGACATATATGCCATCGCTTGTGATTGCGATGGCAACAGGAGTAATTTGCTTTGCAATCAGCATTCCAATCTTTAATAAGAAACAGTTATGATCTAAGGCACCGCTTCGGCGGTGCCTTTTAACTTTTCTGTGAACTTTTATAGGAACTCTTGACACGAACACAACAACTGTATATAATAAATATATACAGTATAAACAGAGGTGATGACGTGAACATACTGATTGATAATAAAAGCGGTGCTCCGATCTACGACCAGATTTATTCCCAAA
>CALCTE010000287.1 GCA_937893885.1 uncultured Clostridia bacterium
AATTGTAATCCTCGCCCCGCCTCGTGCGGGGCTTTTCTTTGTTTCATCCGACGCAATATTTGATGCTTGATACGGTGCACTCGTATTTCGTTTTGTATTTGGTATTATACTATAATAATTTTGGATTGTCAATAGATATCTATAATAATTTTGGAGATTTTGCTTGACAAATACAACTTTATATGATAAAATAGACGTGCAATACAAAATCGGAGGTATATCCGCATGAGTACGATCGGTGCGCGAATCAAAGAGTATCGCTTACAAAAAGGAATGACACAGCAGGACATTGCCGATGCTCTCGGTGAGAGTTCGGGCAGAGTTATTTACAACTGGGAGAAAGGAATCGGTCGCCCTGATTGCGATAAGCTGGTGAGACTTTGTGATATTCTCGATATCTCTGCAGATGAACTGCTTGGATGCAAGTCCATGGCTCAACGCACAACCGCTGCCGAATGGGATAAAATACAAAAATACCGCGCCCTTGACGAGCACGGTAAAGAGGTTGTTGATTATATGATCGACAGCGAATATAAACGTGTGAAACTTTCTATGAAGAAGCCCAAGCCTCGTATGCTGAAGGTGGATTTTTATAATTATCCTGCCTCTGCCGGTACGGGCAACTTCCTTGAAAATGAAATCCCTGAACAGATACTGGTTAAGGAAAGTGCCGAGGCAGAAGAAGCAGATTATGCCATTCCTGTTTCCGGTGACAGTATGGAGCCTACCTATCACGATGGAGATAAGGTCTTCGTAGAGAAATGTGATTCCGTTGAGGTTGGCGAGGTTGGTATATTTATTCTCAACGGTGAAGCATATATCAAAGAGCTTGGTAACAAGTGCTTGATATCTCATAACGAAAAATATAAACCCATTCGCATTGGTGAAAGCGATAACATTTACTGCTGCGGCAGAGTTATTGGGGTTGTTGGATAAGATCAAACATATTTTATAATCCATCTGCCGAATTACTTGTTAAAAAGGGGGAGAGTTCATGAGTAATAGGAGAGCCGACGCTGGTATGTTTGGCTTCGATTTTCAAGTCAATGCCGCTATCGTATTAATGCTTGAAAACATAAAAACACTATCCTCTGTGCGTCTTGAAGGCAACGAAGAAGATATTGTTTTAACACTGAATAATAAGAAAAAAATATTGGCGCAAGCCAAAGCTGTACAAAACGGTAGTTCTGATTTCAGAAATGTCCGCGCCAATTTAAAGAAAGCTTTAACAACATTATCCGAAGGGGCACAATCCGCAGATGTGGATAAATTGATATTTATAACAAACTCTGCAAACCCCTTTAATGATGATAGCTCGAGAAGTGTATTCTATGCACCAACGCGCCGCAAATTTTCTGACTTACCCCCGTCTGCTCAAGCCATCATTCAAGAATATCTGTCTGCAATCGCTCAGCCCTTAAACACAGACAATTTTGTCATTCAGGTATTTAACTTTGAAACCGACGACGACAAAGAACGTTACAAGGTTGTTATGCAGGAAGTCAACGATTTTATCGGTAGATTAAACACAACAACTTCACCCGGAGTTGGTAGCAGACTGCTCGATATATGGCAAAATAAAATTTTTGAAAATGGTTCAAAAAAGGATGCTGGAATTACCATTAACAAAAAAGGAATCATTTGGCCTCTGATTGTCTTGGAAACGGATATCTCCAAGTATGATGATGAATACGAGGATCTATTTGACATTGGCGTATATGAAGAAGTTACTCGCCGATATCAAACCGTAATAGACGATTGCTGTGAACGTGTTGACTTTTTTACCAAGATACTTTATGACTACAGGGAGTTCAAAAGTGAAAAAAAGAATTCCAAGGAGAAGAATATAGCCTTTATTCAAACAACTTGGGAACAGTATAAAACTGAATTTATGGACTCCAGCATAGATGATGAAACGCTTGAAGCTCTCACCCAGATTATTCTTTATAATGTTCTCCGCCGCAGAAAATTGATTGAAAGCATACGTCGGGAGGTGAATCTATGATTTACAAATCCATTAGAATAAAAGAGGGTATCTTTGAACGCACAATTGACTTTTCAAGCGGAGTAAATCTCGTTTTCAGTCAAAAAAATAGCAAAGGCAAAACAACCCTGTTAAGATTTCTTCTGTACTCGCTTGGATATAACATTCCCAACACTCGCAAAATTAAATTTGACCGTTGTGAGGTAGAAGCGGTTATCCAATGTGATAACGTAGGAGATATAAAACTTTGCCGTCTCAACTACCACCAAATAGAAGTATATATTAATGATGCTGTTCAAACTTACATTCTCCCCGATCAACTACTCGATTTGCATAAAATCATTTTTGGAACTATCAATAAGGATCTGCTAAACAATATTTTGGGAGCGATTTATGCAGATCAAGAAAAAGGATGGACATTATTAAATCGTGGTACTGCAATAGGAAGCATTCGCTTTAATATCGAAGAGTTGATTCGTGGGTTATCCGGTTGTGATTGTTCTGACTTAATTAAGAGGGAGGCTCAGCTTTCCAGAGAACTTTCCAAATACAGACAAATGTCCAGTATAGCAAAGTATCGAGAGACTGTAATATCCGAATCCGGTGATTTAATCGCTGATGATTATGAAACCGAAACTGAATCAATGATTACACAGTTATTGATGCGTCAAAAGAATCTACAGACTGAACTGAAACGAGTAGAAAAAAACATTGCAGATAACAAGCGCGTAAAAACCTATATTGGCGAAATGAAGTTGATGGTTCTTGCCCCAGATGGTGAAACTATCATACCTGTAACAGAAAATAATATTGTTGGTCTCTCAGATACACTTGATTTCTTAATCACAAAACGAAAAATGATTGCTGGCGAATTACAACAAGTAATGCATAAATTGAGTTCCCTGCAAAAAGAATCGAATAGTGAAAGTGAGCAACTCTCTTTTCTTCAATCGGAAAGCATGATTGATATTTTCGATAAAAAAATCGCATCTGTTCCCATGAATGCTGTTGCTATTGAAAGAGAAATCAAACGTTTAGAAAAGACCTTGAAAGCTATTCGCCAAGAAATCTCTGCAAAAACCAAATCCGACAGTGGCATTATAAAATCTCTTTATGATAATATGGTCAGATTTGCAACAGTATTAGATGTTGGAAATAGCGAATCAATCGCATCTTCTTATCTCTTCACATCAAATCTTAAAGAGCTTTCCGGTGCCGTTCTTCACAAAACAGTATTTGCCTTTAGGCTGGCATATATCATAGAAATACAGAAGAAGCTCGGTATCAAACTTCCCCTCATTTTAGATTCACCAAGCGGAAAAGAAGTCGATCCTGATAATGTTCAACTTATGATGAATATACTGAAAACGGAATTTTCAGAAAATCAAATCATTATCGCATCTATCTTCAAGTACGATTTTGACACCGTAAATACTATTGAAATCAAAAACAGGTTGATTGAGATAGAATAAAATCAGCACCGCAGATAGACACGCTTTTGTCTATCTGCGGTATTACTTTTTATTACCTTGTTGCCTGACAAGACTACCTCGTCCATCAAACTTTTCTTTAGTCTACTGCGGTGCAAATCTTGATGTTTTATACAAGGAAGTTGTGCTGATCGAAAATTTTATATAATATTTTTGGAGTTTTCGTTGACAAATCCAGATTTCTATGGTATAATGAGCACACTCAAAGCAGAAGGGAGATGAATCGATGCGAGGCGTAATCTATGCACGCTATTCTTCGGACAATCAGCGCGAGAAATTGATTGAAGGTCAGATTCGTGAGAATACGGCGTATGCCCAAAAGAATGGAATTGACATTGTGGGAACGTACATTGACAGGGCGTATTCTGCCAAGACCGACAACCGTCCCGAGTTTCAGCGGATGATTAAGGACAGTGCCAAGAAAGGCTTCGACGTGGTTATCGTATGGAAACTCGACCGATTCTCTCGCAACCGTTACGATTCGGCAAGGTACAAGGCGATGCTGCGGAAGACCGATGTGAAAGTGGTATCCGCTACCGAATCTATCTCCGATGGTGCTGAGGGCATCATTCTTGAATCCGTTCTTGAAGGCATGGCAGAAAACTATTCCGCTGATCTGGCTGAGAAGGTATCGAGAGGTATGACCGAGAACGCACTCAAAGCTCGCTTCAACGGCGGTCAAATTCCGCTTGGTTTCGTGATAGATGATGAACACCATTATCAGATAGATCCCGAGAAAGCTCCGCTTGTAATTGAAATGTTCCGCAGATACGCAGGTGGCGAATCCATCACCGACATCATCGAAGATCTGAACGCACGTGGGATCCGCACCTCCCAAGGTAACCGTTTCAACAAAAATTCGCTTACTCGCATTTTCTCCAACCGCAGATATATCGGTGAGTACAGCTATAAGGACATCGTTATTCCTCATGCAATTCCGACTATCGTTTCCGAGGACATCTTCAACAGAGTAGCCGTTCGTATGGGGCAAAATAAACATGCCACGGGCAAAGCCAAAGCCCCCGACAGATACATCCTGACGACCAAGCTGTTCTGCGGAACTTGCAATTCTATGTTTGTAGGTGATAGTGCGAACAAACCTAACGGTGTGATTTATCGTTATTATAAATGCGCCAGTGCCAAACGGCATGAATGCGACCGCAAGGCAATTCGCAAGGATTGGATTGAGGACAAGGTTATCGAGCAGATATCCGCTTGGTTGAATAACGATAAGCTGATCAGTGATATGGCAGATGATGTGATGGCACTCCTTAACGAAGACGACGGCATGATTCTCGCTCTTGAGGCACAGCTCAAAGCGGTTCGCTCCTCAATCGATAACATTATGAAAGCCATCGAAAAAGGCGTTGTGACTCGCACCACAAAATCAAGGCTTGAGGAACTGGAAGCGGAAGAAGAAAAACTCACTTGGAGTATCAAGGCTGAAGAGGACAAAAAGCCGAAAATCACAAAGGATTTCATTCTGTTCACGCTGCATAAGTTCCGGAATCTTGATCTGAGATTCGAGAAGAATAAAGAACGGCTGATTGACGGACTTGTCAAAGCAATATTCGTTTATGATGGTTATATCAAGGTATTCCTCACCTTTGATGATAAGCCAATCGATATACCTACAACTGAAGAAATTGAAAATATGGCAAATAGTTCGGACATCGCATCGTCCGCTTCACCAAAAGAAGCATCCGAACTTTGTTCGGATGTTTTTTTGCTTTAAGCAGTTTTTATTCATCTACTTTTATATATAAATCTCCGTTTTCGTCTTTTGTCACGGTAACATTATATGCGTATCTCGTTTTGAAAAAGGCAATGTTGTCGAGTGTAAA